>VGRA01000010.1 GCA_016875515.1 Deltaproteobacteria bacterium
AACCTCTGGGTACTCATCCTCATGGCCTCCGTGCTGCCCACGCCCTTCAAGCTGGTGGCCATTGGCAGCGGCGTGGTGCAGGTGCCGCTCGCCCGCTTCCTGCTGGCCGCGCTGGTGGGCCGCTCTGTCCGCTTCCTGCTGGTGGGCCTGGTGTGCCGCTTCGGTGGAGAGCAGGCGCGGCGCTGGTTGAAGCCGTAGGAGCACCTCGCCCCGGACCCTCCAGCGTGGAGGAGACCGGGGCGGGTGGGTGTCACCGCTGGAAGGGAGACTACGGCGCGGCGGGGGCGGCGGCCTTGGGGGCCTCGGGGACGGCAATCTGCAGGGTGGCGAAATTGATGTTGTTGTAGCCGGCAGTGGCGCAGCTGAACATGACGCGCTTCACAATCTTGAACTGCACGTCCTTGTCCGCCTGGATGTTCACGTCACCCTTGAAGCCGTCCTGGTCGTTGGCCAGCGCACGCAGGTCCTCGTACTGCTTCTTCATCTCCCGCAGCTTCTCCTCCAGCGCGGGAATGTTGAGGTAGTCCTCCTTGGACAGCTCGTCCACGCGGCCAATGACGGTGCCGGAGAGGATGACCTGGCCGGAGTTGACGTCCCCGCCCTGCTGCTTGGTCACCATCACCACCGGGACCATCTCCACCTCCTTCACGTTGGAAGCCTCGGGCAGCTGGACCTCCTTCGTCATGCTGAGCACCTCGCCCGTCGCCGAGAAGTTGGCGATGAGGAAGAGCACGATGATGACGAACATGTCCACCAGCGGCGTGATGAGCAGGTCCGCGAAGGTGCCCTTCTTGCCGGGGCCGTGGCCCCCGAAGATGTGGGACTTGCGGAGGCGCTTACCGTAGCGGAAGCCGGGAGTGACGATGGGCATGGCGCTGTGGGTTCCGGGGTGAAGGGGGTGGGCGTCAGCCCATGGCCGGGGAGACGGAGACGTTGGGCAGCCCCGCGCCGATGCACTCGTCGATGATGCGGACGAGGTCCTCGTAGCGCACGGCGTCCTCCGTCTGGAGGGTAATCTGCGACTGGTCCGGGAGGCTTTGGCGCAGCTCCTTCAGCTTCGCGGTCAGCTTGACGAGGTCCAGCTTGCGGGTCTCGGTGCGGGTGACCGGGATGGGATCATACGTGGAGCCCCCCACCGTCAGCTTCAGCTCCTTCTCGGTGATGAGCAGCGTCACCGGGACGGTCTTCTGGTCCTGCTGCTCCTGGTTGGGGTCCGAGGGACCACCGGACTGCTGCACCTGGAGCCGGCCAATCTGCGTCCACACCGCCGTCATGATGAGGAAGCTGATGGTCACCGCCATCAGGTCGATGAACGGGACGAGGTTGATGGCGGTGTCGAGGGGCTTCTTCTTGCCCTTTCCACCAGAGTCCCCAAGGTCCATTCCGCCGGCCATCGACCTGCTCCTTTCCTTACCCCATACAGCGGTGCTGCGAAAACGGCTGCTTCGGTTGCTGCGGCTGCTGCGTCAGCTGAGACAACGGCCCGGGCAAGGTGCGGACGACCACCCTGCCGCCTTGACCGGGCCGGCCCTGCGGGAACGTCCGGACTACTGGCCCGAGGGCAGCGTGGCGCCCTTGAACTTGTCCTTGTTCGCCACGATGAGGTTCAGCACCGACACCGACGTCTCGTTGATGTCATTGATGAGATGCTGCGTGCGGCCCATCAGGATGGAGAAGGCCACCAGCGCGGGGATGGCCGTGATGAGGCCGAACGCGGTGCAGTTCATGGCTTCCGAGATGCCGTTCGCCAGGATGGTGGCCTTGTCGGCCGGGTTCACATTGGCCACCGCCTCGAAGCAGCTGATGAGGCCGGACACCGTGCCGAGCAGGCCGGAGAGCATGGCCGCGTTGCCGAGCATGGCCAGGTAGCCGGTGCGGGCGTCCAGCGTCGGGGTCTCGCGCAGGGTGGCCTCGTCCAGCGCCGCCTGCACCTCGTCCTCGCCCTTCGGGACGTTCATCAGGCCCGCCTTGATGACGGAGGTCAGCGGAGTGGGCTTCTGGCCCGCCACGTAGTTGATGGCCTGGTCGAGGTTGCCCTCGTAGATGTGCCGCTTCAGCCCCTTGACGAAGCCGTCTTTGTTGATGGACGCGGAGAAGAACAGCACCGCGGACCGCTCGATGATGATGGCCAGCGCAACCACGAGGCACACGGTGATGGGCCACATGCCCCAGCCGCCCTCGACGTACCGCTTGGCCAACGAGGCGAAAAGGCCCTCGTTGCCGCCGCCACCGGCGTTTGCGAACACGGCGAGGTTGCTCAGAGACGACACGTTCATGGACTTCGGCCTCCGCGCGCCCGTCGCGGGCGCGGTTGAAAGAGGGCGCGGATCCTACCCGCAGCCCCGGAAAGGTGTCAATGCCAATGGATCACGCCAGGAGGCGGATGGAGAACGTCGTCCCCTCGCCCGGGCTGCTCTCCACGCGCAGGCTGCCCCCGTGGCGCTGGACGATGGAATGGGCGATGGAGAGCCCCAGCCCCGTCCCCATCCCCTCCGCCTTGGTGGTGAAGAACGGCTCGAAGATGCGTGGGAGAACGTCCGCTGGAATCCCACACCCGGTGTCTGCCACGCGGATGAGCACCCCCTGCCCCTCCGGCTCCACCGACAGCCGGACGCGCCCACCGGGCTGCAGGGCGTGGCAGGCGTTTGTGAGCAGGTTCACGAACACCTGCACCAGGTTGCTGCGGCTGCCCTGAACCGGGGGCACGGGCTGGTAGTCCCGCTCCACGGTGACGCCGTGCTTGTGCAGCACGTGCTCGCTGAAGCTGACGGAGAGGTCCAGCAGCCGGTGCACGTCCACCCGGTCCGTCCGCGTGTCGGACGGGGGGCGGGCGTAGGTGACCAGGTCCTGGGCGAAGCGCAGCACCCGGTCCGTGTTGTCCAGGATGCGGCGCAGCTTCTCCTGCTCCCCCGCATCCGCGTCCGGCTGCCCCACCCGCCGGGCCAGCAGCGCGTCTGCGTAGGTGTGGATGGCCGTCAGCGGGTTGTTGATTTCGTGCACCACCGAGGCGGCCAGCTGCCCCAGGGAGGCCAGCCGCTCCGAGTGCACCACCGCCCGCTCCAGCGCCCGCAGCGCGGTGAGGTCCTGCCCAATGGCGATGACGCCGTCTGCCTGCTCCCCGTTGGGCAGCGCGGAGAACGAGAAGGCCACCCGCACCTCGCGCCCCCCCGCCGCCCGCAGCCGCGTCTCCACGTTGGACAGCGGCCGCCCGGCCACCGCCTCCGCCATGACCGCCTCGAACGCCGCCCGCTCCTCGTCCGGCACCAGCGCCGAGAGTGGTCGCCCCAGCACCTGCTCGCGGTGAAGCCCCGTCAGCCGGCACAGCGCCCCGTTGAAAATCAGCACCGTGCCGTCCAGCCGCGTGGCGCAGATGAGGGCGTTGGCGTGCTCGAGCAGTTCCTCCAGCGAGCCGCGGACGAACTTCAGCTCGTCAATCAGCTTGGCGGTGCGCATTCCCACCGCCACCAGGTTGGCCACCTGGATGAGCACGCGCGCGTCCGCCTCCAGGTCCGCAGGGCCCTCCGGCCCCACCTCCACGTTGAGCAGGCCGAACAGCTGCCCGGACGCCACCAGGGGCGCGGACAGCCCCCGCGCCGTGCCCTCGAACAGCAGCGGCACCGGGCCGTCCACCACCTCCACGCGCCCGGCCGCCTGCTCGTCCAGCCGCAGCCCGGTGCGCTGGACCGCGCTGCGCTTGATGACCAGGGGCCCCGTGGCCGGGTCCTTCAGCGGCCCCTCGGCGTACAGAGAGGTGAGGGCGAAGCTGCGCGGGTCCGTCACCCGCACCGCGAAGGCGCGCCCGGGGAGCAGCCCCCGCAGCGCCCGGGCCACCACCTGCACCAGCGCCTCCTCGGAGGTGGCCCCGGCCACCTCACGCCCCAGGGAAAGCAGCGCCTCGGCCTGGCTGGGCAGCGGCACGGCGGGGGCGGAAAGCGGGGTGACTTCAGTCTTCATGCGAGGACGCCTTGTCGAGGTCGACGATGACCTGGTCTCCCACGTACGCCTTGGTCTCGTAGCGGGTGATTTTTCCAATTTTCCGGACGATGTCTGCCATCCGCTCCGCCTCGCGGTGGAGGGCCTCCAGGGCCTTGCTGTTCGGGGAGGCGGGGGAGGCCCGGCGGCGCAGCAACTCCGCGTACCCCAGCACGCAGGTGAGGGGCTGGTTGAGCTCGTGCGCGGCGGTGCCGGCCAGCGCCACCAGCACGGCGTTCTTCTCGCTCTCCTGCAGCCGCCCCTCCGTCTCCGTCAGCTTCTGCTCCAGCCGCATCAGCGTGCGCAGGTCCGAGAAGATGCCCAGCGTGGCAACCTCCCGCCCGTCCTGGTACACGACAGAGGCGGTCATGTTGACGGGCACCCGCTCGCCGGACTTCGTGAGGATGTCCTGCCGGCGCGGCCCCAGCCGCCCTCCGCCCGCCCGCAGCGCCCGCATGAGCTCCCGGGCATCCCCGGCCGGGTACAGTCGCTGGACGTTGAGGGCGCGCGCCTCCTCCGCGGTGTAGCCGCAGATGTCCTCCGCCCCCTTGTTGAACAGGATGATGCGGCCGCGCAGGTCTGCCGCGAGGATGGCGTCCACCGACGAGTCGATGAGCCGCTCGAGGAAGTCCTTGGCCTGCTGGATGGCCTCCACCGCCGCCCGCGCCCGCCGCTCCCGCTCGGACTGGCCGCGAACGGACTCCAGCAGCCGCACATGCCGCAGCGCCAGCGCCGTGGCGTGGGCCACCGAGGCCAACACCTGGAGCTCCTCCGGGCTGAAGCTGCTGCGCCCCCCGCCGGCACGGAGCAGCAGCACCCCCGTCACCCCCCCGCGCTGCAGGAGCGGCAGCGCCGCAATGGCCTGCACACCCTGCGCCGCCAGCGGGCCACGGGCCTGCTCCAGCAGCGGGTGGCCCTGCGCCTCCTCCAGCAGCACCGGGGCCTGCGTGCGGATGACCTCGCGGATTTCCGGGTACCGCTCCAGCTCGATGCGCTGCCCCTTCCGGGTGCTGTCGTCCGAGCTGGCCACGAGGAAGCCCACCCCCTCCTGCGCGTCCAGCGCCACCAGCGCGGCGCGCTGGATGCCCATGGTCTCCGCCAGCCAGCGCGTCACCTCGTGCAGGAGCGCCTCGGGGGCCTCCGCGGCGGCGTAGCCCGCGGCCAGCTGCTGCAGGAGCAGCAGGTGGTGCCCCTGCCGCGCCCGGGCAAGCACCCCCTCCAGCCGGAAGGGCAGCTCCGCCGCAAGCCTCCCGGCGTGCACCACCTCCCACGCCCCGCAGGTGTGGGCCCGGCGCACGTCTGCCGGGTCATCCCCCACCACCGCCACCACCGGCCGGGCGCCCCACGCCAGCTGCGCCAGCGCCTCCCACCCGCCCGGCTCGCCCACGTCCACCAGCACCGGGGCGCGCCCCTCCTCTCCCGGCTGCAGCGGCGCCACCGCCGCCCGCAGCGGGCTGCCCGCGGGGAGCACCTCCATGGGGATGGGGGGAAGCGCGGCCATGGGCAGCTACTGCACCTGCAGGCAGGACAGCCCCTCGTCCGGGGCGCAATTCTGTCCAATCAGACAGCCACCCACGCCGTTGAAGTCCACGCAGCGGATGGTGCGGCAGTCCCCGTCCGTGACGCACGCGCGCTTGCTGATGCTGCACCGGCCGGCGCTGCAGGTCTCCTGTGCGCAGTCGCTGTCCACGAGGCAGGTGCAGTACCCCACCGGGTCCCCCTCGCTGACGGCGCACTGCCCGGCGCAGAATCCGTTGGGGGCCCCGGGGGTCTTGGCGCAGCTGCCGCCGCGGGGGCACTCGGCGTCCGTGGCGCAGGGCAGCGCCGGATTGGACGGGCAGGAGGGGTTGGCCGCGCTGCACTGGGGCAGCGCCCCGCCCCCCACCACGATGACGTCCTGGCAGCCGTAGCCGCGCGGGCAGGCCTGCCCCTCGCTGCAGTCCACGCCGCAGAAGTAGTTGCCCACGTTCTGGGTGTCGATGAGGCAGAAGTTGGGGCCGTTGCCGCACAGCGCGTCCCCGCCGCCGAAGCTGCAATTGCTGCAGTAGGGGCGGCGCACCGGGTCGAAGTCCTCGCCGCACCGGGCGTAGGGAACGCCCGAGTCCACCTGAACGCCGCAGATTTCACCGAAGCGGCAGAAGCGGTCCGAGGAGCAGAAGGTGGGGTCACACGCCCCCAGCTGGCCGCCGTCCGCGTCACACGCCCCGTCCCCGCAGCGGCAGGAGACCCCCTCGCAGTCCCCGTCCCGGCGGCACCCCTCCACGCAGGCCGAGGCCGGCCCGCACACCTGCCCCAGCGGGCACTGCAGGTCCGTGGTGCAGCGGCCGCGGGAGATGCAGCTGCCGGTGGTGGTGTCACACACCAGCGCGGCGTCCAGGCAGTCCGCGTTCTTCTCGCACCCGGCCCGATCCTGGCAGAAGCCAGAGGCGTTGCAGAACTCCGTGGCCATGCAGCCCTGGTTGGTGCGGCACAGGCAGGCGCCCGTCTCCGTCTCGCACTTGTAGGCGGACGCCGGGCTGCCGCAGTCCGAGTCCTGCTCGCACCCGGTGCTGCGCACGGTGTTGTCGCGGCAGCCGGACAGCGCCAGGCCTGCCAGCAGCAGGGCGGGGAGCGCGTGCCCGGCGCGCGGCAGGACGGATGGAGGGCGGTTGCTCATGGGAAGAAGCCGTCGGAGAGGGAGACGGTGTAGCTGCTCCAGCCCAGGGGCGAGAGCGCGTCGTACGTCCACTGCGCGTAGCCGAAGCGGGGGGACCGGCTGCCGTAGTGCAGCACGTAGAGCACGGTGGTGGGCTCGGTGGCCCGCAGCGCTGCCACCGCGGGCTGCGGCAAGGTGACGGTGGTCTCGGTGCCGGGCAGCACCACCTGCCAGAGCGTCACCAGCCCCATCATGGTCAGCTTGACGATTTTCACCTCCTGCACGTCCGGCAGCGTCCCCGTCGCCCGCGCCCAGCTCACCGTCCCGTCGAACATCACCGAGGGGTAGTCCGGGGCGGTGACAGTGGGCACCGGCAACAGCGGCCCCACCGTCACCCCCAGCGAGAGGTCCCCCGGCTGGCGCCGGAAGGCGTAGCTGTAGGGCAGGCCCGAGAGCGCCCCCGTGGGCTCCTGCGCGTGGGCCACGAAGAGGAAATTGCTGCCGTCCAGCTGCGGGAAGCCGGGGAAGCTGACCGGCGTGCCGGGCGAGGTGATGACCGTGCCCTGCCCCGTGCCGGTGCCGCCCGGGCCGCTGCGGCTGCTGCCCCGGGCCGCGGTGTTGTACGGGTTGGCGACGAAGCCCTCCGCCCCCAGGTCCAGCCAGGCGTACAGGCCGTGCAGCCCCGCCACGCCGCCGGGGTAGGTGACCGGCTGGTCGATGGTGACGGGCACCGTCACGTCCAGCGCCATGTCCAGGATGATGTCCTGGTTGGTGGCCGGGGTGTCCGGGGAGGCCGGCACGTTGCGGCGGACGCCCATCCGGTACGGCGTGAAGGTGCCGGCCTGGTTGTCCGCAATGCCAAAGTAGGCGTACACCGCGCGCAACCCCGCCGAGGTGGCGACGAGGAAGTTGCCGCCGTCCTGCGTCACCACCCACGTCTCGCCGTCCCGCGGGTACTCCTCGCCGAACGGGGCGCCCCAGAACGGCGAGGGCACGGAGACGAAGACGCGCGCCTCCAGCACCTCGCCTGGCTGCAGCGGCCGCGGCGCCTTGAAGCCCGTCACCCGGCCGGAGATGAGGGACGCGGGCGTGCCTGCCGGGGGCGGGCCGGAGGAGGGCTCTCCGCCGCCCACGCGGGTGATGAAGACGGTGAGGTTCTCCGCGTTGACGGAGGTGACGGTGGTGGAGGAGTAGCCCTCCTTGAACACCGTCACCACCTGCGCCTTCACCAGCGACGGGTCCGAGAACACCAGCTGCCCGCGCGCGTCCGTGAAGCCCTGGAAGGGCGTGGCCGCGTCGTTGCCCAGCATCACGTTGGCGGACGGCACCGGGGCGCCTTCATAGCCGCGGGTGGCGTCCAGCACCGTCACGTTGAGGGTGCCCACCAGCGGGCCGCCGGACTGGCCGCCGGAGATGCTGCGCGGGTCCACGTAGCTGAAGCCGCCGGGCAGCGTGTCCACCTGCCCGCCCCGCTCCACCTTCACGTCCACCGTCCCCACGGACACCGCGCGCGGGGTGCGGCAGGTGAGGGTGTGGCCGTCCACCACCTTCACGTCCTTGGCCTTGTCCGTCCCGAACGTGACGAGCGTGCCCGGGCCGAATCCCGTCCCCAGCACCGTCACCAGCGTCCCGCCCGCAATGGCGCCGCGGTCCGGCTGGGCGCGCCCCACGGTGAGCGGCTCCTCGAAGGTGTAGGCGGCGGGCAGCGTGGCCTCGTTCTCCACGTCGGAGGCTGCGTGGACGCGCACCGGCACCGGCGCCCCGCCCGGGCCCGCGGGCGTCGTCACCGGGGCGGCCGTCTCCGTCACCGCGCCGGCAGGCGTGGCCTGCAGCGCCCCCACGCGCACCACCGCGTCCGGGGGCAGGGCCTCGCCCGCCACCGTCACCGCGGTGCCGCCGGCCAGGGGCCCCGCGGCCGGGGTGACGGACTGCAGCTGCAGCTGCCACGTCCAGCCGCCGGACAGCGTGCGGGTGGTGGTGCCGTCGGACACCGCCACGTCGGAGATGCGCGGCGTGCCGGCCCGCGGCGGCATGAACAGCTCCGCGGAGGTGGCAGTGCGCGCCCCCAGCAGCACGGTCGCCCCACCCACGGTGACGGACAGCCCGGCGGCGTCCAGCCCCTGCCCGGTGAGCAGCACGCGCGTCCCCCCGGCCGGCGGCCCCAGCCGCGGGGACAGCGCGAAGGCGGCGAACGGCCCGGCCGCTTCCGCGTAGGTGAAGCCGGACTTCACCGTCCAGCTGCCGCGCGGCGTGGTGACGGTGACGTCCACCGCGCCCGGCTGGGTGGCGGCGGGGGTGGTGGCAGACAGCTGCCCGTCCGAGTCCACCGTGAAGGCGGCGGCCGGCTGCGCGCCGAAGCGGACCCCTGTGGCCCCGGACAGCCCCGCGCCCGCAAGCACCACCTCGGTGCCGCCGGAGAGCGGCCCCACCGGCGGGCTGATGGCGGTTACGCGCGTGTCTGCCACGTAGCGGAAGCCGTTGCGGACCATCCCCACGCCGTTCTTGTCGTAGGCCGTGACGTCCACCGCGCCCGCCGCCCCGGGCGGGGCCACCGCGCGCACCTGCGAGGTGGACACCCACGTCACGCTCGGGCTGGTGAGGCCACCGAACAGCACCTGCAGCCCGGGCATCAGCCCCTGTCCGGAGAGCGTCACCTCGGTCCCGCCGGAAGTGGGCCCCTCGCCGGGCGAGACGCCGGTGACGTACAGCTCCTCGAAGTAGGTGAAGCAGCCGTCGCAGGTGGCGGTGCCGCGGGGGCTGGTGAGGGTGACGTTCACCTGCCCGCGCGCCCCGGGCGGCACCCGCAGGTCAATGGTCTCGTCGTCGATGACCTGGAAATCCTGCACCGGGTTGGCGCCGAACTTCACGCTGGTGAGCTTCCTGGCCCCGGTGGCGGTGGCGGCCACGCCCTGCACGAAGCCGCTGCCCTGCAGCACCACCTGCGCCCCGCCCGCGGTGCCGCCGCGCGGGGGCAGCACGCGCAGCAGCTTGAACTCGGACACCCCGCCGTCCTCGCCCCCCGTCCCCGCGTCCGGCGCGCCGGCGTCCGGGCCGTCCACCCCCGCGTCCTCCGCGGGGGCGCCGGCGTCCACCTCCGTGCCCGCGTCCGAGTTGGCGCTGCTGCGGGGGCAGCCGCCGCAGGCACCGAGCGCCGCGGCGAGGAGGGACAGGACCGCGGCGCGGCGGAGGGCGACACTCATGGGTAGGACACCTCGAGCAAGTAGCTGTTCTGCACCCGGCCATCCGGGGCGCGCACGCGGGCATGCAGCGGCCGGCCGGCGGCGAAGGCGGAGGAGATGGAGACGCGGGTGAGGGCAGGGTCGTCCGAGCAGCCCAGCTGCGCCTGCCCGTCAAACACGCACAGCTCCAGCAGCCCCGCGGATGGGGTGTACTGGCCCAGCGTCACCTGCAGCCCCTTCCCGGGCGGCACGTCCAGCCGGAACCAGTCCTGGTCCTGCGGGCACACGTTCCCGGGGAGGCTGACGGCGGCATTGGCGGGCGTGGCCTGGGCGGCCGCGTCGTTGGGCTCGAAGCCGTCGTCGGTGCAGGGGGTGCCCCGGGACAGCAGAAACGTCACGTCGTAGGGCTGGAACGGGTCCGTGCTGGAGACGCCCACGGCGTAGCTCCCCGGGGCCCCCGCCACGAAGGAGGCGAGCAGCTTGCCCGTGGCAAGCGTCCGCCCCGCGCTGTCCTGCACCACGGTGGTGAAGGTGTCCTCGGCGAACGGGTCCGCGTCCACGTTGATGCCCAGCTGGTCCCCGCGCTGCAGCTGCAGCGAGAACCAGTCCTGGTCCCCCGCGCACAGCGTGAGGTAGCCGTACGCCCTGGGTTGGGCCGGGAAGGCGGCGGTGGCCTGGTTGTTGGGCTCGAGCGCGTCCGGCTGGCACTGGCGCGGCACGCAGCGGCCGGTGCCCACGTCACAGCGCTCGGCGGCCGGGCATGCGGCGTCCGTCACGCACGGCGGCAGCTTCGACACGCACTCGCCCGTCTGCAGGTAGCAGACGAGCGGCACCTTGCACTGGGCGTTGCCGTAGCAGCGGGCGGAGGCCGCGCAGCGCCCCGCCGCGTCGCACGTGAGCCCCGGGCCGCAGTCCGCGTCCGCCGCGCACTGCACGCAGAGGCTCGCCACGCACTTCTCCCCGGGGCTGCACACCTCCGACTGGTCCTCCGCGGTGCAGCGCGGCACGCACCGGCGCAGCCCGGTGTTGCACGCCTCCGTGGCGGCGCAGTCCGCGTCCGCGACGCAGCCCAGGTCCTCCTCGCACACCAACGTGGCGCCGTTGCAGCGCTGGCCGGTGGGGCACTCGGCGGAATCCCCCGAGGTGCACAGGTTGACCGCGGTGCGGTCCCGGCAGAGCCCCTGCTTGCACCACTCGCCGGCCTGGCACTGCTCGTTGGCGGCGCAGTCCGCGCCCCAGCCGTCCCGGTAGGTGCAGCCGCGGGTCTCCGGGTCACACTGCTCGCGCAGCAGGCACTGGCCGGTGGACTCGCACGGGGCGCAGCGCCCCTCGTCCGTGCAGATGCGCCCCCCGCTGCAGTCCGCGCGGGCGGCGCACGTCTCCTCCGTCCCCGCGTCCGGGGTGGCCACGGGCTTCGCTGCCGGGCAGGCGGTGAGCACCACGCACGCGGCCCACGCCGCGAGGGCACGCGCCGTCACGGCGCCGCCTCCGGTACGGGCGCGAGCGCCCCGGAGGGCCAGGTGATGTCCACCACGGGCCAGGCCTCCCCCTCCGAGTCCAGCGTCTTCTTGAACTCCCCCTTGAGCACCCCGTACTGGTACACGCGCACGGTGGCGTTGGAGGTGGGGAGCGGCTGCAGGTGGGCGCTCGCGAGCACCACGTGCACCCGGTAGGTGTCCTCCACGGGGTTGACGTAGCCGAACACCTCCGGCCCGTACCCGGTGAGCGCGTCCCGCAGGTAGCCGGGGTCGTCCGAGGCGTCCCCCGCCACGCCCCAGTCCGGGGCCCGGTTGGCGTAGTGGCAGTCCGCGTCCGTGCCCAGGGGCGCTCCGGGGGCGTTGGTGACGTGGAGGTCCAGGTCCGTCACCGCGTTGTCCCAGAACAGCTCCACGAGCAGCTTCTGGGCGGGGGAGGCCACCACGGTGAGGCGGGCGGGGGTGAGGGACTTCGCGCCGAGCGCGTCCGTCACCTCCAGCTGCACCTCGTACTGGCCGGGCAGCGTGGGGTCCAGGGTCATGCTGGCCTCGGCGGCGTCCGGGGGGGTGAGGGCGGTGGCGCTGCCGAGCGGCTTCTGGCGCAGCGTCCACCTGTAGGTGAGCGGGGTGTGTCCGTCCGGATCGTTGCTGTCGGTGCCGTCCAGCGCCACCACCATGCCGGGGGCGCCGTTGCCCACTGGGGCAATGGCGGCCACCGGTGCGCGGTTGATGGCGGCGGCGAGCGTGACGAGCACCTCCGGGCGGTCCGGGTCCGTGCAGCGCAGGCGCACCGCGCCGGCCTGGGCGGCGGGTTCGCCGGGCACCGCGGTGAACTTCACCGTCAGCTGGATTTCCCCGGGCAGGCCCGTGGCGGCCACGGCCTTCACCGTGGCGGGCGTCTTGGTGCTGCCCACGAAGGAGAAGGCGGACGGGGTGCCGTCCACCAGAGCAATTTCCTCGAGCACCAGGTCCGCCGTGCCGGTGCTCTTCACGGTGAGCGTCTTCACCGCGGAGGTGCCCTCGGCCACGGTGCCGAAGTCCAGCGCCTCGGGGACCACTTCCATCTTTGCCTTGGTGCTCCCGGTCCCGGCCAGGGCCACGGTGACCAGGGGGTTCTCCGCGTCGTCCGTCTCCAGCGCGAGCGTGGCGGCGTACGGCTGCTCCAGCGGGGGCAGGAACGCAACCACCACCGCGGCGGAGGTGCCCCCGGCCAGCTCCGGGGGGAAGGAGACCACGCGGAACGGCACGCCCGGCTCCTGGATGACCGCCGAGTTCACCTTGAGCGGGGCGCGCCCCACATTGGAGAGGATGATGTCTGCCCGCCGCTCGTTGAGCACCGGCACGGGACCGAAGTCCTGGCGCTCCACCGGGGGCACCAGGCGCGGCCGGACGGTGGCCACGTTGTCCCCGCCGCAGGCGGTGGCCAGCACCAGCAACAGGACGGAGAGGCGCTGGGTCATGGCTTGCCCTCCTCGTAGTACTGGATTTCCACCTTCGCGTTGACGCCCGGGACGGACTCGCCGGCAAAGAAGACCACCGGCCCGCCCGGCTCGTACGCCCAGCCGTCCGGGCCACCCTGCTTCGGGGTGCAGACCAGGTTGTAGCTGTCCACGGGTACCTCCGGCGTGCAGGCGGCGCGGTCCACGCGCGCGCACGGCGCGGTCACGTCCGCGGGGGCGTTGCAGGGGTAGAGGATGCGCACCTGCAGCGTGGAGACGTTGGGGGCCTTGGCCAGGGCGAACTTCCGCTTCAGCCCCACGGCGGAGGTGGCCAGCTTGCGCAGGGTGGTGGCGAACTCCGGGTCGCAGATGCTGCCCAGCTCCCCCCCGGCCAGCTCCGCCAGCTGCTTGTAGCGGGTACCCGGCGTGGCGTTGCAGCTGTTGGTGGGCACGTCCCCGATGATGGCCGCGCTGCTCACCATGCCGTCGTTGCCGGGCCCCAGCGCGGTCTCCAGCCTGCGGTAGTAGTAGCGAAGGTCCGGGTTGCCGGACTTGTCCTCCTCGTCCGTGACGAAGACGATGTAGAGGTACGCGTCCGGCCGGAGGAACTCCACGGCATGCGCCACGTCGCAGTTGGCCTGGCAGGTGCTGGTGTTGGCCTTGTCCAGGCAGCCGGTGCGGCAGGTCTCCCGGGCCTCCAGGATGGGGGCGTTAAGAGCGGCGCGGGCATCCAGGGCCATGACGGCGGCGTCCATGCCCGCCTCGTACGGGCTGCCGGCCGTGCCCACGCGGATGTTGGACTGGAAGGCGGCCACCGGGCTGGGCGTCTTCGGGGAGATGACGGCGGGGCTGCCCTTGAAGGCCCCCTTGTCCTGGAAGGTGTCCGTGGTGGTGATGGCCAGCCGGTAGTCGATGGCGTTCTTCGTGAAGACGTCGATGAAGCTGCCGAAGTTGCGGGCCAGGTTGGCCTGCCGGGGCTCCATGGACCCGGAGTTGTCCACCACCCACAGCACGTCGATGCGGGAGGCGGACTGCTGCGTCCAGGTGTCCACCCGGACATCCGGGGGGAGCGCCTTGCGGATGCGGTCCTCGGAGCAGGCAGGGAGGCACAAGAAGAGAAGGACGGCCGCCGAGCGCAGCGGGGCCGTGGGGGGGTGGGCAGACATGTGAGGCGGGAAGGTTAGCGGATCTGCGCGGGCGGCGGAACCGCGCGGCCGGTAGGTGGGGCGCCTTCCGTCAGGCCAGGTGCCCCAGCGAATGGACGACCCGCCAGCAGTCCAGGTTGCATCCGTTGCCCGGCCCAGCGCGCCCGGAGCCTCCCGCGCCAACGCTCGCGTTCTTCCGGCGTGAAGTCCTGGCCGTACAAGGCGAGGAACACCCGCTCGCGAAACGCCACGGTACCGGGCACCAGGCCTTCGGCCTCGAGGCCCATGGCCCGCATGGTCCGCGCGCTGGCGACCATCTCCGCGCACATCTGGAGCCGCTGAAGCCCGGTTCGCCGCTGCATCAGGACGCGCAGCCGCTCCTCGACTTCGGGGGGCGTGCCGTTCATCGCCGCGCCTCCGCGACCAGTGTCTGGACGTGGATGGCACTGAACAAGCTCTCGCGTGCAATGGCGTCGAGCATGGACTCCAGATCACACTCGAACTCGGTGGCGAGCGCACGGGAGCTCCGGGAACGGGTGAGCAGCGCGCGCGAGCTGACCTACTCCACCCCGCCCCACCATTGCCCCGCGGGCGCCCCGTCCCCGGCCGGAGACACCCCCGGGACAAAGGCGGCGCCTGCCGCCCGCGCCGCCCAGTCCCCTTCCGTCCCGGCCACCCTGCGGAGCAGCCCATCCCTTGCCTGCACAACGGTGAGCCCCCCGAAGGCGCGCGAGAAGGCGGCGCCGAACCCCTCGGCGCCTGCCCAGGATACGGCGGCGAGCAGCCGCGGCTGGGCGCCTGAGAATTCGAGGCGCAGGTGCTCAACGAAGAGCCCGCCCGCGGACTCCGACAGCCCGTGCGCCTCCTTCGGCCCGTCCACCGCCCCGGTGAGGTCCTCCCCCCCGGAGCGGGCGAGCGCCTCGGCCACCTCGGCGGCGGAGGCATCCGCGAGGTAGCCCTCCACGGGCCCGGTGGCGCGCCCGTGGAGGCCCCGGCCGTACCGGGCCCCGGCCGAGACAGCCATCCCCTCGTGCACGAACCAGGGGATGCCGTTGCCGCCCGGAACGAGCCTCCCCTGCACCACGTGGACGAGCTCGTGGACGAGCGTGTCGTCCAGCTCGGCGGCGTCCTGCATCAGCCCAAGGGGGGTGGCCAGCGCGTCCCCCTCCGCAGCATCCACCGTCAGCGCGCCCGCCCCTTCCGCCCCCGGGACGTCCGCGAACGCCTCGTCCGGCAGCAGCACCCACCGCAACGGCCCCTGCGCCCAAGGCTCGTGCGCCGCAAGCCCCAGCTCCCATGCCACGAAGCCCAGCGCCGCGCAGCCGCGGGCCCACGCGCCGTCCAGCCGCGGGCCGTCCAGCGGCACTCCCGCGGGGGGGCCCACACCTCCAGCCGC
>VGRA01000011.1 GCA_016875515.1 Deltaproteobacteria bacterium
CCGGCGTTCATCCCCTCGGACGAGGTGGAGGTGGACGTCCCATCCCACGCCTTGCAGCCGCACGTGGGGGCCTCGTACTACCCGCGCGGGGACGCAGGCGGGGTGGCCTGACGGCCGTCACAGGTGATACCCCTCGTCCCCCCAAGTGAACAGCCCAACGCCCCCCACTGGTACCCGGAAGGTCCTCGTCACCGGGGGCGGCAGCGGCATTGGGCTCGCGGTGTGCGAAGCGCTGCTCGCAGCCGGTGGCAGCGTGGTGGCGGTGGGGCGCAGGGCCGGGCTGCTGGAGGGGCTCGCCGCGCGTTTCCCTGGCCGCGCCCACGCGCTGCGGAGGGACCTTGCGGACGCGCGCGCCCGTGACGGGCTCGCGGCCGAGGCGGCGCGCCTGCTGGGCGGGCTGGACGGCTTCGTTCATTCGGCGGGCAACGTGGTGCACCAGCCCCCCGGGCACATCACCGAGGAGGCGCTTCGCAGCCAGCTGGAGCTCAACCTGGTGGCGCCGCTGCGGCTGGGCGAGCAGGCGCTCGCGCTGCTGGAGCCCGGCGGCGGGATGGTCTTCATCTCCTCCACGCTCGCCCACAAGCCGGTGCCGACGAGCGCCGCCTACAGCGCGGCCAAGGCGGGACTGCTTCAGGTGATGAAGACGCTCGCGCTGGCCGGCGCGCCGCGGCAGCTGCGGGCCAACGCAGTGCTGCCGGGGGTGGTGGACACAGACATGGTTCGCGCCCCCAGGCTGCAGCTTGGTGAGAAGGCGCTCTCACCGGACGAGGCGGAGGCACGCGTGGAGGCGCAGCTGGCGGGCCTTGCGGCGCTGCACCCGCTGGGGCTGGGCCAGCCTGCGCACGTGGCCGAGGCCGCGGTACACCTGCTGGGCGCGCCGTGGACGACGGGCGCGGAGTACGTGGTGGACGGGGGGATGCTCTTGTGAAGCTGGACCGGCGGATTGGGCTGTTCGCGGTGCTGGCCGCGGTGTTCGTCACCTGCCTGGTGGTGGGGGACCTCATCGGCGTGAAGGTGATTGGCGGCACGGTACCGGGGCTGGGCTGGTCCTGGGCCACCACCGTGGGGATGACGGCCTTTCCCATCACCTTCCTGCTGACGGACCTGCTCAACGAGTTCTACGGCAAGCGCGCCGCACGCTTCGTCACGTGGGTGGGCTTCGGGATGGCGCTGCTCACCTTCGGGCTCATCACCGTGGCCTCGGCCATCCCGTTCGCGGATTTCACGCGGGGGCCGGACTGGACCGGCACCACGGAGGCGGCGTTCAACAACGTCTTCGGCGGCGGGCAGCGGATGCTCGTCGCCTCCATCAGCGCCTACCTCTGCTCCAACCTGGTGGACATCAGCGTCTTCCACCTGCTGAAGCGGCTGACGCAGGATCGGATGCTGTGGCTGCGGGCCACCGGCTCCACGCTGGTGTCCCAGCTCATCGACACGCTCGTGGTGACGGCGGTGGCCTGGTACGGCATCCGCTCGGCCTCAGACATCGCCACCATGATGTCGAGCGCGTACGTGCTGAAGATCTTTATCGCGGTGGGGATGACGCCGCTCATCTACGCGGGCCACGCGGTGGTGGAGCGGCTGCTGCACATGCGCCCGGTGCAGCTGGACGCGGCGGGGGAGCCCGTCGAGCACGCCGGGGACCCGGTGCGCGCGCTGGACGCGGCCCGGCCGGACTGACGGCCCACCAGGGCTACGGCCCGCCGCGGTAGATGCAGCCGGAGGTGCACGTCTCGCGCACCTGCACCGCGGAGAGTTCCGGGAGCGTGGGCTTCAACCGGTCCCAAATCCACCGCGCCAGGTTCTCGCTGGTGGGGTTCTCCAGGCCCGGCAGCTCGTTCAGGTAGCGGTGGTCCAGCTGCGCATGCAGCGGGGCGAAGCGCTCCTTGATGTCCGCGAAGTCCATGATCCACCCGGACCGCTCGCCCACCGCGCCCTGGACGTGCACCTGCACGCGGTAGCTGTGGCCGTGCAGGCGGCCGCACTTGTGCCCCTCCGGCACGTGCGGCAGCCGGTGGGCGGACTCGAAGGTGAACTCCTTGAAAATCTCCACGGGGATGGCGCGTAACAGCGCAGGGGGCGGGTGGTCAATGTCGCTCGTCACGGGCATACGAACAAACAGCCCATTGACACCTGAAGGCATACGAATCAGCCTCATTCGTATGCGCACGACGCTCGACCTGCCCGAGGACCTGCTGAAGGAGGCCATGGACGCCACCCGCTTCAAATCCAAGACGGACACGGTCATCTACGCCCTCCGCGAGCTGGTCCGGCGGCGCAACATCGAGGAGCTCAAATCGCTCGCCGGCAAGATCGACGTGGAGGTGGACCTGGACAAGTCGCGGCGACGGCCCGGGAGAACGCGTTGACGTTCGTTGACACGTCCGTCTGGATCGCCTGGCTGAGGCGGGGCAGCGGCTCCGTCCACCAGCGCCTGGATCTCCTGCTGGACGAAGACCGCTGCTACCTCCCTGCACCCGTCAGGCTTGAGCTGCTGTCGGGGGTGCGCACCCAGGACGCTGCGCGGCTCGGACGCCTGCTTCTCTCCGTCCCCACCCGCTTTCCCGCCCCATCGACCTGGGCGTTGACTGAGACCTGGTGCGCCCTCGCGGCCCGGAAGGGTGACCGCTTCGGCATGGGTGACCTGCTCGTGGCGGCCATCGCGCATGAGCATGGCGGGCGCATCTGGTCCCTGGACGGAGACTTCACACGCATGGCCCGCCTCGGGTTCATCCGGTTGGACGACGACAGGCAACCATGAGCCAACTGGACCTCTTCGGCGCCCCGCCGCCACCGCCCGCCACGCCGAAGGTGGGCCCCGCCCCGCAGGCGCCGGAACTCCACGCGCTCGCAGGCAGGCTGCCGCCGCAGCTGCACCTGGGCACCTCCTCCTGGTCCTTCCCTGGCTGGGCCGGCTTCGTCTGGGACCGCGAGGCGTCCGAAGCGGTGCTGGCGAAGGAGGGTCTCTCCGCCTACGCGCAGCACCCGCTCTTCCGCACCGTGGGCGTGGACCGCACCTACTACGCCCCCGTCACAGCGGACGTCTTCCGCCGGTACGCGGAGGCCACGCCTTCGCACTTCAAGTTCCTGGTGAAGGCAGCCGAGGCCTGCGCGCTCGCCCGCTTTCCACACCACCCCCGCTACGGTGCGCAGCGCGGGCAGGAGAACCCGCGCTTCCTGGACGCCGCGTGGGCCACGGACGCGGTGGTGCAGCCATTCGTGGAGGGGCTGGGGGACAAGGGCGGCCCGCTCGTCTTCCAGTTTCCCCCGCAGGAGTGGGCGCGGCTGGGTGGCGAGCAGGGCTTCCTGGGGCACCTGGACCGCTTCCTCGGCGCCCTGCCCCGCGGGCCGCTCTACGCGGTGGAGGTGCGCAACCCGGGGCTGCTGGGCCCTGACCTGGCCGCGGTGCTGCAGCTGCACGGCGCCGTCCCGGTGCTGTCCGCCTGGGGCAACCTCCCGGACGTGACGCGGCAGGCGGGGCTGCTCTCGGCGCTGGAGCGGCAGGCCCTGGTGGTGCGCTGGATGCTCCCGCCCGGCGTCACCTACGAGGAGGCGAAGAGCCAGTTCGAGCCCTTCTCTCGGCTGGCGGAGCCGGACCCCGGGACCCGCGGCCGCATCGCGGACCTGGTGCGCGCCTTCGCGCAGGGCAACGCCCGCCCCGCGTGGGTCATCGTCAACAACAAGGCCGAGGGCAGCTCGCCCCTGTCCGTGGTGGAGCTCGCCCGGGAGGTCGCCCGGGAAGCGGGCTGAGCCGCTACGGCTGCAGGGACGCTGCGTGGCGCATGGCCTCGAGCACGTCCTTCAGCTGCGGCACGGAGGCCATCTCCAGCGGGTCCGCCAGGCCAATGCCCGGCAGGTGCTTGCCCGCGAGCACCCTGGGCGGCGCCCACAGCTCGTAGAAGAGCTCGTCCGTGGTGCGCCGGGCCAGGTGCTCGCCGAAGTTGGTCACCTCGGTGTCCTCGTTCACGAACAGCACGCGCCGCGTCTTCTGGATGGAGCCCTTCACCAGCTCCCAGTCGTACGGCCAGAGCGAGCGCAGGTCGATGACCTCCACCGACAGCCCCACTTCCTTCAGCTGGTCCGCCGCCTTCACGCAGATGGGGAGCAGGCGGCCCCAGGAGACCACCGTGAGCGCGTCCCCCTCCCGCACCGTCTTCCCCTTCCCGATGGGGACGACGTACGCCTCGAGCGCCGGCCACTGCGGCTTCCACTGGCTGCGGTCACCCAGCGGGGCGTCAATCATCTTGCTGAGCTGCTTGTCGTCCGCGGGCTCGCCGGGGATGCGCTCCTCGCCCTTGATGCGGAGCAGCGCCTTGGGCTCCAGGTAGAGGACCGGGTTCTCCTCCTTGCACGCCGCCAGCAGCAGCCCGTACGCGTCCAGCGGGTTGCTGGGCATGACAATCTTCCAGCCCGCCAGCCTCGTGGCCCACGAGTCGAAGCTGTGCGAGTGGTAGATGCTGCCGCGGATGCCGCTGCCTGCCGGCGAGCGCACCACCATGGGCAGGTGCCAGTCCCCGTTGGAGGACCAGCAGGTGTTCCCCGCCAGCTTCAGCAGGTCCACCGTGTTGAAGATGTAGTCGACGAACTGGATTTCAGCGACGGGCCGCTGGCCAGCGAAGGCCAGCCCCATGGCGCAGCCGATGATGCCGCGCTCGTCCAGCGGGCTGTTCCACGCCGTCTTGAGCCCCTGCGTACAGGTGAAGACGCCGCCCAGCGGCGCCCCGGTGTCTTCGCCGAAGACGTCCGTCACCCCGAGGTTCTCTTCCGCGTAGTGCAAGGCCATGCGGATGGCCTGGGCCATGTTTGCCATGACTTATGCCTTCTCCCAGAAGACGTGGTTCCAGACGCTCTCGCCGTCCGGCGGCGGCTCCTGCACCACCTGCCGGGCCTCCGCGGCCACGTGCTCCGTCCAGCGCTTGCGCACCTCGTCCATCTCCGCGCGGCTGAGGACGCCGGCCCCCTCCAGCCGCTGCTCGAACGCGGCGAGGCAGTCCACCTCCGCGTTCACGAAGTTGGCCCCGGAGGCGGAGCTGTGGCCGTACAGCCGGGACACGTCCGCCTGCAGCAGGAAGGGCTTCCGCTCCTTGCGGACGTACGCCATGGCCTCCTGGAGCTCCAGGTAGCTCTCCACCGGGTCATTGCCGTTGATGCGCTTGGTCTTCATGCCGAACGCGCGGCCGCGCTCGGAGATGTCCCGGTTGGCCTGCTGCGTGTCGGACGCGGTGCTGATGCCCCAGGTGTTGTGGGTGACGACCATCAGTACCGGCAGCTCGTTGCCCGGCCGGGTGGACCACACCAGGCACGAGGCGAAGTCCCCCTCCGCCGTGCCCGCGTCCCCGCCGGTGACGATGGTGATGGCGTCCCCGCCGTGCCGCTTCTGCGCCAGCGCCGTCCCCGGCGCCATGGCGTACTGCACCTCGATGGGCGAGCTGACCGGGACGATGTTCCACGCGCTCTTGCTGAAGTGGCCCGCGAAGTTGCGCCCGCCGGAGTACGGGTCCGAGGCGGTGTTCTTCATCTGCCGCAGCGCGCCCACGGTGTCCTCGCCCATGGCCATCAGCGTGGCGGACTGCCGGTAGTGGAAGTGCAGGAAGTCGTACGCCGGCCCCCGCCCCTTCTTCACCAGCATCCCCAGCGGGACGTTGAACGCCTCTTCCCCGGGACCGCCAATCCAGAAGTAGCCGTGCCCCTGCTTGTACATCTGGATGAGCCGCTCCTCGAGCACGCGGCTCTTCACCATCAGCTCGTGCATCTGTACGAGCAGCGCGCGGTCCAGCGGCAACTCCCCGGCCTTGTCCGTCTTCACCAGCTTCGGTTGCGGTCGTGACATGCGCGGTGCGCTTAAGCACAGCCCGGCACCCGGTGGAAGCCCCGGGAAGGCACGCGCCGTCCGCCCGCCCATGCCGGGCCTGGACGCCGGTGACGGTGGCTCCCCCCGCACGCCCGCCCCACCGTCCACGGCACCATGTCCCGCCTGATGACGGCCCTGCTGCTCCCGCTGCTGCTGCTCGCCGGCTGCGCCTCGCTGCACGTCCGCACCGAGTTCGATCCCGCCGCCGTCCCGGACATGGCTGGCTACCGCACGTACGCCTGGTACGGCACCGGCGGTCCTGGGGAAGAAGCGGCCCAAAGGGGGCTCGGGCACCACCGGTGGACCACTGCTGCGCGGCGTCCTCCGCTCGGAGGTGCAGGCGCAGCTGGACCAGCGCGGCTTCCGCCCCGCCGCCCCCGGGGAGGCCCCGGACTTCCGCGTGGCCTGGCACGGCTCCATCTCGCCGGAAATCCAGGTGGTCCCCATGTGGGGAGCGCCTACCCGTGGGGCCCCCGGGCGGACCCCTGTTACGTGGGAGGCATGGGAGCGGGGGCCACCACCACGTCCGAGCAGAGGCGGCTGGTGCTGGACGTGGTGGATGCCCGGACGGGCAAGCTCACGTGGTGCGGCACCGCCGAGGGGCCCGTGGACACCGGCTCCCTCAAGTTCGAGCAGAAGGTGCGCCAGGCCGTGGGCAAGCTGATGGAGCGCTTCCCTCCCAGCCCGCGAGGCGCAGCCGCCGGCCAGAAACTGGACGGGCACCCGGGGCCGCGCAACATGGCTGTACCGTGAACCCGTTCTCCGCGCAGTCCATCTCGTTCACCAGCTTCCTTGGCTGCACCTGGTCCTCGGACCGGACCACGCTTTCGGCCGGCACCGAGAGCCGCAGCCACGCGGTCTCTACCGTGTACGTGCCAATGCCGGCAGCGCCGCTGTCCAGCGGGCGGTGAGCGCGGAGTTCCAGGCACTGCTGTCCGGCAGGCCCGTCCTGCTCGCCCCCATGGAGGACGTCTCGGACGAGGTGTTCCGAAGGCTGTGCCGGGAGCTGGGCGCGGGGCTCTGCTACACGGAATTCGTCAACGTGGAGTCGCTCCTCCACGGGGACCGCAAGAGCCTGCGCAAGGTGCGGCTCTCCCCGGAGGACACCCCCACCGCCATCCAGGTGTACGGGGCCAACCCGGACACGCTGTGCGAGGCGGCCCGCGTGGCGGCGGAGGCAAGGCCCGCCTTCATCGACATCAACTGCGGCTGCTGGGTACCGAAAATCGCCGGCCGCGGCGCGGGGGCTGCCTGGCTGCGCGAGCCCGCGAAGATGGTTGAGATGGCCGCCCGCGTGGTGAAGAGCGTCTCGCTGCCCGTCACCGTCAAGACGCGCATCGGCTGGGGGCCGGAGTCCGAGATGCCCATCGTGGACCTGGCGCGAAGGCTGGAGGACGTGGGGATCTCCGCCCTCACCGTTCACTGTCGCACCGCGCAGATGCGCCACGACGGTACCGCGGACTGGCGCTGGGCGGCGCGCGCCCAGGCCGCGGTGAAGATGCCGGTGGTGGTCAACGGGGACGTCCGCACCGGCGAGGACGCGGTGCGCGCTCTGGCGGAGACCGGCTGCGCGGCGGTGATGGTGGGGCGCGGCGCGGTGGCCCACCCGTGGATTTTCCGCGAGGCCCGCGCGCTGCTGGACGGCAAGCCCGCGCTGCCGCCCCCCACCCCGCACGAGCGGCTGGACCTGCTCGCCCGCCACCTGCAGCTGAACGTCGCCTTCCGCGGAGAGGGCAACGGCGTGCAGTGCACGCGCCGCCACTACGCGGGCTACCTGGCCGGCGTGCCCGGCGGGGCGGAGCTCCGCGCGGAGCTCAACCGAATGCCCGGGCTGCAGCCTTGCCTGGACCGCGTGGCCTCTGCCCGCGAGTCCCTCACGCCGCGGGCAGCGTGAAGCTGAAGGCGTTGCCCCGGGGCGTCCCGGGCTCCTGCCACAGCCGCCCCCCGTGCGCGCGCACCGCCTCCGCGGCAATGGCCAGCCCCAGCCCCTGTCCGCGGCTGGGCGCCCCCTTCTCTCCCGGCCGCAGCAGCCGGGCCGCGGCCTCGGCCTCGGCCTCGGCGGAAAGCGGTGGCCCCTCGTCGCGGACGCGCAGCCGCACCCACGCCCCGTCCGCCGGCCCCGCCTCCACCCAGACGTCCCCGCGGGCCGGCCCGTGCTCGAGCGCGTTCACCACCAGGTTGGCCAGCACCTGCTGGGCGAGCGCCGGCCGCACCCGCACGGCCGCCGTCCCCCCGCAGGCCTCTTGAAGCCGGGCCGCGCGCGCCTCCGCCAGCGGCCGCAGCCGCTCCACCCCCACCCGCACGAACTCCGTCACGGGCACCACCTCGGCCGCCGGCACCCGCACGAGCTGGGCCTCCACCAATTCCGCCATCCACGCCACCTGCCGGAGGATGGCCGCGAGCCGCCGGGCCGCCTCCTCCCGTGCGGACCCCTCCCCCAGCGTCCGCAGCGCCGGCTCGGCGTTCAGTCGCATGGCGCACAGCGGGGTCCTCAAGTCATGGGCGAGCGTGCGGTGGGCATCCAGGCGGGATCTCCCTGGTGAGCTTCTGAGGGGCCCAGCGTGTACCCGTGACCGTGGGACTTGCCCATCCGCTGCGGGGACGTCCCGCGCGTCCGGCGGCCAACGCGCCGGCACGCAGGGACGTTCAACCCGGGACGGACGCCAGAGCCCCAGCTCCCGCCCGCGCAGCGCCAGCTGGGCGCGGTTCTCCCCGCCCACCTTCAGGTACAGCGCGGAGACGTGGGCGCGCACCGTCCGCTCGGTGATGTCCAGGCAGGCGGAGATGGTGAGGTTGTCGGCGCCGGGGGCCACGTGCGAGAGGACCTCCCGCTCGCGCGGGGACAGCCGGGCAAGCACGGGCGGCTGTTGCGGGAGGACGCCGGGCGCGGTGGACGCCGGTGCCGCCGCCGCCAGCCCGCGCAGCACGGAGGCGAGCTGGGCGGGCGAGGTGCGGCGTGCCTCCAACCACGTGGCCCCGAGCGACCGGGACTCCACCGCCCCCAGCCCTGGCTGGCCGTCCCAGAGCACCTCCGCACGGGCCGCCGGCAGCCGCCCCTCCAGCCACTGCAGGAAGTCCCGCGTGGCCCCTCCGCCCAGCAGGCACGGCGGCCCGGGCAACAGCGGCAAGATGCCGCGGAGCGCGCGCTCGTCCCGGGCGGTGACGGACAGATAGAGCCCCTCGCGCGTGAGCGCGTCTGTCAGGCGCTCCCGGACGGCCGGCTGCCGCTCGAGCAGGCAGAATTCCATCCCGGTACCATCGGTGTGCGGCGCGAACATGTGGAACGGGTGCAGCCGCAAAAACCCAAGCCTTGGCCCGGGACGGTGGGCGGCGCCCCGGCAGGGCGGCAAGCGCACTCCAGACACTTCGTCTGCTACCGCACACTCAGGCGCAGCGGTCCGTCCCGATGACGCTCTCCGGGCGCTCCGAGACGGGCTTGGTGCAGTCCACCAGCCGGCCCAGCCCGGTGAGCGGGTCGAACACGATGAGGTACGGCCGCGGCACGTCCTTCATTTCAATCCGCACGAAGTTGACCGGCGTGGAGGCGTCGGTGCAGGCGCTGCCGCGCGTCTTGCCCGTGGCCCCCACGAAGCACAGCCCGGAGAGGTTGGTGAACGTCATGGTGGTGGGAACCACCACCTGCTCTCCCCGCTTCTGGCAGGCGCACCCGCTGCTGCAGGTGCTGCCGGTGCCGCAGCTGGAGGACGGGCAGTTGCGCCCCCATCCGTCCGCGCACGGCAGACGCCCCCACTGGATGAGGGTGACCGCCTGCCCGTTGTGCGTGGTGGAGGTGACGTCAATGCGCACCGGCTGGTTGCCCACCCGCGCCTGCCCGCGGGCCTCCAGAAGGTAGACGAAGATGTCCCGCACCGCGCCGTTCTGCTTGGCCTGCCGGGTCAGCCGGCTGAAGGCGGTGACGGCCATGGTGGCCATCACGCCGAAGACGGCCACGGCCACCATGAGCTCGATGAGGGTGAAGCCGCGCAGCCGCCGCATCAGAAGGTCCCCACCAGCCGCAGGTTCCGCGGCGCCACCTGGAAGGTGTAGTTGCGGCGCTGGTAGCCGTCCCGCGGGTTGCCGTCCGTGTCCAGTTGGAACAGGCTGCCGCTCCTCGCCACCAGCTTCCGGTCCACCTGGGGCGAGCGCACCACCAGCCGCACCTCCACCAGCCGGACGCGCCGCTGCAGCTGCTCCAGCAGCGTCAGCCCCGAGTCGTTGCTGTTGGTGCCTCCCGGCACAGGGCAGTTGGCCGGGTTGGTGGGGCACTGGTCCAGCGGCAGCCGCGTGGTGCTGGGCTCCGGGAACCAGACGATGGTGCCCGGAACGGCCAGGTTCTCCAGCCCAAAGCGGAAGGACATCTGCTCCACGTCCCAGAGGATGTCCTGGTACGCCTGCGCGGGGTTGTTGCCGTCCGGGTCCATCTGGAGCCGCGGCCGCCCGTCCCTCCAGTTGATGCGGAAGGAGGCGCCGCCGGCGCGCTGCACCGTGGTGTTGCTGTTGCACCAAAAGGAGGCCGCCAGGTCCGCGCAGGGGTCCGCGCCGGGCACGCTGCTCAGCCCGAAGCCCACCGTCGTGGCCATGGACGTGGTGCCGCTGATGGAAGAGACGCGGTGCAGACAGTACACGTTGGTGTTGGGGTTGGCGTAGATGACCGGGTTACCCGGCAGGTCCGCCTCCGCCCCCTCCACGCAGGCGTTGCTGCCACTGCGGATGTAGCACCCGGAGCAGCCGCTCCCGCCCGCGGCGCAGCAGCGCGTCCCCATGGTGCCGTCTGCCATGCCGGTGAGAGTAATCAGCGAGTCGCTCACCATGGAGGCGTACTGGCCGGTGGGAGGGGTAAAGGTGGAGTCGGACGCGAAGGTGTCGTCCGTCACCACGGTGATGGCCGTCTGGCGGGTGGACCCCGTCACCACGCGGCTGTTTCCGAAGCCTCCGCCCGCGCGGCGGATTTCATCCGAGATGAGGTCCTGTGCCGCCCGCACGCTCTGCTGGGCAAACATGCGCTGCTGCTGGTCCAGGGCCTGCTGCTGCATGAAGATGCCGCCCACCACCGCGCCGGAGATGACCACAAGGCCAATGCCCGCGGCGATGAGCAGCTCCAGCAGGGAGAAGCCCCGCTCGCTCTTCCAGTCTGTGCCGGGCCGCCGCCGGGCGGGCTGCACGGACGTCACGGCGGGGCCATCCTCGTCTGCATGACCGCCACCTGGCGGGGACGGGCGGCCGTGCGGCCGGAGGTGTCCCGCCAGCTGACGCTGACTCGCACGTTGACCATCTCCCCCGCCACCGAGCCCACGGTGCTGTTGGTGCCGTCGAGCGGCCGGTCCAGCCGCGGGATGCCGCGCTCGGCGCCCTCGTAGGGCGGGTCCACGTCCACCGCCACGCGGAACTCCGCCTTCACCGGGTTGGTGGGGCCGACGGCCGGGGGTGTGTCCGTGAGCTCGCCGGTGGCGTTCCAGTAGATGGAGCGCGCGTTGCCGTCCAGCTGCTTGATGTTGGCGCAGTTGTCGTTGCAGCCCAGCGCCACGATGCGCTCCATCTCCCGCTGGGCCACGGCCTGGGCCTGGGTGATGGCGTAGTTGCGCTTCACCACGGTGGAGGAGGCCATCACGAGCGCGGCCACGCCGGTGATGCCCACGGCGGAGACCGCCAAGGCCACCAGCGTCTCCACCAGGGACATGCCGCGGCGTCCCCGCCCGCCGGTCACTTCGGCATCCTCCCGTTGGGCAGCGCCTCCCAGCGCAGCGTGCGGCGCGTGCCGGTGGTGCCGCCCTGCGGCGCGTTGTTCATCTTGCCCGAGCCCACCAGCTTCACCTCGCCGGTGGCCGTCGTGTACATGAGCTGCTCGTCGTAGATGACGCCGCCGGCCACGCCCTGGCCGCCAATGGACTGGTTGTTGCCCACGTTGGTCTGGGCGTTGCCCAGCGCGTCCGGGGACTGCTTGACGGAGTAGAAGCGCCCGTCGGCCGAGCCCAGGTTGCAGGCGTCCGCGCCGTTGCCCGTGGCGGTGACGGCGAAGACGCTGTCGGTGTTGAGGCTCACCCCGCCCCAGACGTTCTGGCCCGCGTCCAGCTTGTACTGCCACAGCGCCTTGGCCGCAGTGCAGGTGGCGGACAGCGGCGAGGCGTCCTCGTAGCCGAACAGGTAATAGTGGGTGGCCTGCGCGTCGATGGCGCTGTCCGGGTTGTTGCCGGAGCCGAAGAAGATGCGCACGCGCGGCGTGCCGTCGCGCAGCACGTTGATGGCGGGCGGCGAGTAGACGTCCTGCAGGGAGGCCTGGGCCACCGCCAGCCCCTTGGAGGCGAGCGTGGCCGGGCCATCCGCCACCACGCAGACGTTGAACCGGCGGTCGGGGGCCTTGGTGGGCTGCAGGTCCGTGAGGTTGATGCGGAAGATCTTGCCGGAGGTGCTGGCAGCGTAGAGGACGTCGTAGTTGCCGTCCCCGTTGATGTCCGCACCCACCACCTCGCCCGCCACGCCCTCGCCGGCCTCAAGCGGCACGATGCCGACGATGCGGCTGCCGTCCGCGAGCAGCGTACCGGTCTTCGTGTCGAAGAGGTACACGGTGCCGGCGTAGCTTCCGGAGGACGGCGAGAAGTCCGTGGGGAAGATGGTGAGCCACTTGTTGCCCACGGTGCTGCCCACCGCGGCGCGGACCATGGTGGGCGAGTGGCGGGTGCCAGTGGCGGTGGGCCACAGCGCCGGGGCCGGGCTGCGGGTGCGCCAGCCGGTCAGCGTGGTGAACTCGCCGGAGGTGGGGAAGCCCAGGCTCGCCTCCCACAGCGGCAGCGGGTAGGTGGCGGCGGACGGGTCCGTCACGTCCAGGGCGAACACGGTGTTGAGCGCCGGGCCGGTGGCCATGGCGAGCACCGTCTTGGCGCCCTGGGTGCGGCTGCCGGTGGTGTCAATGGTCCACGCCGGCTGGCCGGTGACGCCGAAGTCCACGTCCGCGAAGGAGGCGGTGGCGTCCACCGCGGCCTGCTGCTTGGGCAGGGCCCCCAGCTGCGTGCCGGAGGCGGTGATGGTGGTGCCGGCGTTGGCGCGGGCGCCGGGCACGTACATGCGGAGGTAGCGCGGCAGCAGCTGGCCCGGGGCGTAGGCGAACAGCTCGCTGCCCGTGCCGTAGTCGCGGCTGGTGCAGGTGGTGCCCTTGAAGTAGCCGCGGTAGTCCACGAAGCCCGTGCACGGGTCATCCCCGGACCGGTACGCGCCGCTGGCAAACGCGTGGAGCATGCCGTCCATGGCGCCCACGTAGGCCACCGTGTCGCGGTTGGTCAGCTTGGTCTGGAAGTTGGAGGAGAAGAGCGACTGCTCCGTGGTGCTGGAGCGCTTGAGCCACGGCGGCGTCATGGGCGGGGTGATTACCGCCGGCGTGGACAGGCGCACCGCCCCCATGGGCCAGGCACGCCGCACGTTCGTCTGCTTCTTGCAGTCACCGCCGGTGAGGCAGTCACTGAAGACGCTGCCGGCCAGGCCCGAGCGGTCCTCCCAGCCGTAGATCCAGTCCCGGAAGAACGTGCGGTCGTTCTGGTCCCCGCGGCGGCGCAGGCTGTGGGTGTTGTTCAGGTCGTAGATGTACTTGGTGCCAATGCGCGCCGTGTAGATGGCCGTGGGGAAGGCGCGGGTGCCGGTGGTGATCTCCGTGGACAGCGAGGTGCGCGCCCCGGCCGTGGTCACGGTCCAGAGGGTACGGCCGTCCGGGTTGGTGCTGCCATTGACGTACCTGACCAGCACGTCACCCGCGTCCCAGATGACCTTGGTGTTGGCCTTCTTGGGGTCCGCCGGATCGTACAGCTGGTTCAGGTACAGGTGGCCGCGCAGGCTGACGTCCTGCCGGTTGTTGTACGAGCGCGTGGAGGGCTTGGGCGCGATGACGCCGTTCCAGTTGGGGCCGGCCTGCTCGAAGGTGCCGTGGGTGATGGCGTTGGCGAGCGGGATGAGCTGCGAGCGCGAGTACTGGCCGGCGCGCAGCGCCTCGTAGCCCACGTCCACGTTGTAGATGCGCGGCACGCACTCGTCGCGCGGCGAGTCGATGGTGACCTTCCAGCACAGCTGGCTGCCAACGAGCCCCAAGTCTGCCATGTCCAGCGTCTGCTCGGCCTGGCCGGGCGTCCAATCCAGGTCGTACCAGGTGGGAGAGTCGTTGTAGGTGCAGTTGCCGGTGTTGCCCTGGCAGGTGCGGCAGTCCAGGGCAATGGCGTAGGTGATCTCCGCCTCCGGCGGCCCGAGGCAGGAGTTGGTGTCCGTCTCGGTCCAGTTGCCGGTGCCGAGGTCACGGCGCAGCCGGTCATCGTCCCGCTTGAAGCGGACCTTGGTGACGCTGAACTCGTTCTCGTACCCGGCCGCCAGGTCCTTGGTCATGACCTCGGAGCGGGCAATGCCGCCGTTGGCCTTGTTGATGATGAGGACGACGTCGTTGTAGTCGCGGCTGCTGTCCGCCCGGGTGAGGTCCTCGAAGCCGAGGAACCAGCGGAACGGGTCCGTGACGGGCGAGTAGGCCGCCACGTGGGGGATTCTCGGGGTGCGCTCACGCGGACCGGTGAGGGACGCAGCCGGGTTGTGCCGGTTCACCACCACCGCGTCCCGCGGCAGGGTCTGGAAGCCGTACGGGGCGGTGTTCAGACGGGTAATGGTGGCGCCGTTCAGCCAGCCCTGGCGGGTGCTGTTCCGGTAGAGCGTGCCGGCGGTGACGGTGCAGGACGTGGCGTTGGAGCAACCGGCGTTGCGGATCATCACCGGGTCCTCGGACCGCGCGTTCATGTCCAGGTTCATGAACGGCTTGCTGAAGGACACGTTGATGGGGCTGGCCATGTGCAGCGTGCAGTGGCCGTCCGAGGCGAACTTGAGGCACGGGAAGGACATGGTGCCGTTGCTGGACGCGTTGTGCGCCGAGCGGCCATAGCCCACCTGGAAGAAGACGATCTCCTTGCCGCCCGGGATGGTGCCCATGTCACGCTGGCGGTCCTGCTCGCCCAGGCCGGGCTCCGGGTTGTCCACCGGGTCAAGCGGCTCACCGGAGGCATCGAAGGCGGAGGCGTCGTAGTCCGGGCGCCCCTCCACGGAGGTGCTGGAGTCGGTGACGGAGAAGGTGGTGCCATCCAGCCGGGTGAAGGTGCCCGAGCCGAAGCCGTTGGTGGTGCCGGTGTTGCCGTCGTCGTCCGTGATGAGGAGCAGGACGTAGCCCAGGCCGCGGCCCAGGTTCTCATCCACGGGCGGCTCGAGCAGGTTCGGGAGGGTGGGGAGCAGGCCCTGGTCGTTGTAGACGTTGGT
>VGRA01000012.1 GCA_016875515.1 Deltaproteobacteria bacterium
GGTCCGGCACCAGGCCGCGCCGGTAGATGGCCACGTCCGCCACCTTCCCCGGGGCGAGCACGCCCACGCGCGCGGACACCACCTGGGCGCGGGCGGCGTTCACCGTCACCATGCGCCAGAGGGACTCGTAGCTGAAGTGCCGGCCGAAGAAGGACTGGTTCAGGTAGTCCACGCAGGCCAGCTCGCGCAGCAGGTTCATGGAGCCCGAGCGCACCCAGTCCGTGCCCAGCGAGATGTTGACGCCCGAGCGCGCGTACAGCGGCGCCTGGGCGGTGTCGCCGTAGAGGACGACGTTGCTGCGCGGGGACCAGACGAGCGAGGTACCGGCGCCGGCCACCAGCCGGACGTCCGAGGGCTTCAGCCCCACGCCGTGGATCATCGCCGTGCGCTCGGTGAGGACGTTGACGCTGCCCTGCGCCTGGCCGGACAGGCACAGGAACTCGTTGCGCGCGGACGCCTCGATGCCCTCTGCAATGTGCGGCAGGTAGGCGGCCGTGGCCGGGATGTCGGAGGCGGTGGGCTTGCTGCCGTAGGCGCAGCTGCCGTTCAGCTCCGTGCCGCTGCTGTCGCCGAGCGGGAACGTGTCGTAGTTGGAGGCCTCGCCGGCGTTGAGCCCCATGCGGCTGGGACCGGTGGCGGTGTCCGCCGCGTCCAGGTTGCGCAGCAGGCCACCCGCGCCGCCGGAGCCGGAGATGGAGGTGGTGCCGGCCATCAGTTGGCGCAGCTCGCTCCAGCGGTACTTGTCATCGTTGCCGCGTCCGCCGCTGGAGACCTCGGTGTGGCCATCGTTGCCCTTGCGCCAGTCGTGCCGGTGCTCGTACCGCTCCGGGATGCCGCCGTCCGCCAGGCGCCCGCCCTGGACCACCCCCGGCGCCGCGTACGGGGCAGCGGGGAAGGTCAGGTGATCATGGCCGTTGATGAGACCGGGCGAGACGATGTTCTTGCCGCACAGCAGCAACGTGGCAGACGTGGCCCCCTGCGCCGTGGCGCAGTCGCAGCCCACGCAGGCAATCTCGCCGTCCGCGCCCCAGAGCACCTGGCCGCCCTCGAGCACGCGCCCGGGGAGCAGCACGGTTCCAACCACGAGCGTCGCGCCGGTGCCCGGCACCACGTCACAGCTGTTCTCGACCGAGGTGGCCTGGGCGGAGGCAGGGCACTGCACCAACGCGGGGGTGGTGAGCGTACAGTCGCTCTCGCAGCCGTCCGCGGGGGTGGCGTTCCCGTCGTCGCAGAGCTCCGCCCCCTGGCGGGTGCCGTCACCGCAGTTGCCGCCGGCCGTCACCGAGACGGTGCAGTCCACCTCGCAGCCGTCGCCGGAGACGAGGTTGCCATCATCACAGGCCTCGGCGCCGTTCTTCGTCCCGTCACCGCAGTGGGCGGCAGACAGGGAGAAGCGGCAGTTGGACTCGCACCCGTCCCCGGCGGTGGTGTTGCCGTCGTCGCACCACTCATTGCCCTCGCGGGTGCCGTTCCCGCAGATACCCCCGCCGGGCCCTCCACCGGTGCCGCCACCGGTTCCGCCTCCCGTGCCGCCGCCGGTGCCACCATCCTGAGGGGTAGGCGTGGGGAAGCAGTTGGACTCGCAGCCGTCGCCGCCGGTCCGGTTGCCGTCGTCGCACTGCTCGCCGGTGTCCACCGTGCCGTTGCCGCAGGTGTCTGCCGCAGGGGTGAGCGAGCAGTCCGCCTCGCAGCCGTCGCCGGGAGTGGTGTTGCCGTCATCGCAGGCCTCGGCTCCCTGCCGCGCGCCGTCGCCGCAGCGGGTCGCGGGATCCTTGCCGGCACAACCGGAGAAGCCGGCGAGCACGAGCAGGCCGGAGAGGAGCAGGAGACGGGGGGGCTGCAGCACGGGTACCTCGGGCAGGGGGGAATCGGCCGGGGTGTTCCTGCCACCCCCAGAAGTGGCCGGCAAGCCGCTGTTGTCGTGCCGCTACCCGGCGGGTTCTCCCGCCAGCGGTGCTGACCGGACCGGGGCGAGGACAGCCAGGCAAGCGTGGCCGTCGGAATGCCCGCCGGCAGCGGGCAGAACCTGTCCCGGGTTCACAGGACGTGTCCGCCCCGCGCAGTCCGGACCCGCAGCGGGGCAGGCGCACAGGCCGTGTTCGCGCCGTCCGGGATGCAGCGCGCTGCCGGAACTGGCCCCCTTCGACTGACGTGCCTCGGGGCCGGAGCTGCAGCACCACGCGCGCGGTCCCGGGACTGGGAAGCACTCCGCTCCAAGCCGCCGGCAAGCCGGCACGGGCAGTGTGAGGCCACGGCCCCTCCGGGCCTGCGCGCGGTGGGTCGCGCGGAGTTCCACCCGCAGCGCGCCCGGCCGCGGACGTCCCCGCGCATCCGGCGATGCCTGCTCGCCCTTCCCGCTCCCACCGCGGAGCCACGCGCCCCACCCCTGCGCTCTGCGGACCGCTTCGGGATGGGCGCGCGCGGTCTCCGCCCAGCCCACATCCGGCGCCGCGCGGACTGTGCCGACGGCAATTCGTCCACCGGCGTGGACGGAATCCGGAGGACCGGACGCCCGGGCAGGCCGCGTGCCACACTGCACGTACCATGGATCGCCGACGCGAGAGGCTCCTGCCCATCCCCCGCTGGCCTACCGCCGAGGAGGCGGCGCAGATGCGCTGGTTCCAGCCGCTGCGGCTGGGGCCGGTGACGGCCGAGGCGCGGACCTGGATACCGGCCATGGTGCCTTGGCGTGCCACGACCGAGGGCTTCGTCACCCCCGAGGTGGTGGCCTGGTACGAGCGCTTCGCGCGCGGGGAGCCCGCAGTCCTGGTGGTGGAGGCCACCGGCATCCGGGACGTGCCCTCGGGCCCGCTGCTCCGAGCCGGGCATGACCGCTACATCGAGGGGCTCGCCCGGCTGGTGGAGGCGGTGCGCAGGGCCTCGGGGGGGCGGTCGCGCCTGTTCATCCAGCTCATCGACTTCCTGGCCATCAAGCGGCGCCCCACGAAGGAGGCGTTCTTCACCCGCTTCCTCCAGGTGGACGGTCCGCTCCGGGCAAGGGCGGCAGACGTGCTCGGAGAGCCGTCCCTCGTTGCGCTGGACGAGCCCGCCTTCCGGGCGCGGCTGTTGGGCCTGGAAGAGCCGCATCTCGAGCGGGTCCTCTCGCCCAGAGAGCTCGAGAGCTACCGCATGGGCCACCGCGAGCGGGTGACGGACGTGCACCTGCCGCACGTCCGGTACCTGCCGCAGGTGTTGCCCGGGCTGTTCGCCCGGGCGGCGCGCCGGTGCGTGGAGGCCGGCTTCGACGGCGTGGAGTTGCACTGCGCGCACGCCTACACGCTGGCCAGCTTCCTCTCCGCTCGGAACACGCGCACGGACGGCTACGGGACCTCCCGCGAGGGCCGGCTGCGGCTGCCGCTGGAGGTCTACGCGGCGGTGCGGGCAGAGGTGGGGCAGCGGGTGGCGCTCGGCTGCCGCTACCTCTCCGGCGAGGTCATCGAGGGCGGCAGCACAGCGGAGGACGCGGCGCACTTCGGAGTGGCCTTCGCCCGGGCGGGCATGGACTTCCTCTCCCTGTCACGCGGCGGGAAGTTCGAGGACGCGCGCCAACCCAAGGTGGGGGCCGCGGCCTACCCCTACACCGGCCCCTCGGGCCACGCCTGCATGCCGGCGGCGCATCTCCCGCCACCGGGGCCATGGGGCCGCAACCTCCCCTTTGCAGCTCCCATCCGGCAGGCGGTACGGGACGCCGGGCTCGAGACGCCGGTCATCGCGTGCGGCGGCATTGGCAGCCCGTGGCAGGCGGAGGAGGCGCTGCAGCGCGGGGACGCGGACGCGGTGGGCGCGGCGCGACAGGCGCTCGCGGACCCGGACTGGTTCATGAAGGTGCGGCTCGGGCGCGGGGAGGAGGTCCGCCGCTGCCTCTTCACCAACTACTGTGAGGGCCTGGACCAGGCGCACAAGGCCGTCACCTGCCAGCTGTGGGACCGGGGCGTCTTCCCGGACGACGCGGAGGTGGCCCGCACGCCGGACGGACGGAGGCTGGTTGCGCCGCCGTGGGGGACAGGCCCTACAAGCAGATGATGGCCTCGGTCTGCTCGTCGCAACGCCCGCCCGAGCACTCGTAGACGTACCGGATGCCACCTCCGATGGGATAGCCCCAGACCGGGTCGTAGATGCACGCGACGTCTCGGGGACTCTGGCACTCAATCCCGTCCGTATCGGTGGTGCAGCCGCGCGTCCCGAGGGTGAACACGGAATCGCAGCTGCCGCTTAAACAGACCCAAGAGATCTCGTCCCGAGTCTGGGTCCCGGTCTCGTCACAGATGCCGCCTTCAATCTCGCAGTCGCTCCAAGTCCCCGTCTCCGGCGGCGCGCAGGTGATGCCGTCCGTGTTCCGCGTGCAGGCCTGCTCCTCCTGGACCGGGGTGGACACGCACGCGCCGGCGCTGCAGGCGTAGTCCGTGTGCGTGCGCGACTGGGTGCCATCGGTGGCGCACAGGTCCGCGAAGCCCAGGCACGCGCTCCAGGCGGTGTCCACGGGCGTGCCGCACACCTCGCCGTCCGGCTTGGGCTCGTCCGCGGGGCAGGCAACGTCGCTCCCGGTACACAGCTCCGCCTCGTCGCACGGCCCCGCGGCGGCCCGGCAGACGCGCGTGGCGGGCAACGGGGTGCAGATGCCGTCCTGCGGCGCACCCCGCGCCACGGTGCAGGCGGCACACGGGCCCCCGGCGCCGCACTCCGCGTCACAGCACACCCCGTCCTCGCAGAAGCCCGACGCGCACTGCGCCGCGCCGCTGCAGCTCAGCCCGTTGGCTGCCAGCGCCGCACACGCCCCGGCCACACACCCCTCCCCTGCTTTACAATCCGCCACCGTCGCGCACGGCGGCCCCGCCGCCTTGATGCAGACGTCCGAGACGCACCGTTCCCCCGCCACCACGCAGTCCGTGTTCACCGTGCACGCCATCCCGGACCCCTGCCGGCAATACCCGGCAACGCAGCGCTCGCCTGCCCCGCAGTCCCCCGCGGCCGCACACGCCGTCAGCGCCCCCTGCACGCATACGTTGGCGAGGCACCCCTCCCCCGCCACCGTGCAGTCCGCGTTGCGGGTGCAGGCCATGCTGGACCCCAGCCAGCACACGGACTGGACGCACTGCACGCCGGCGCCACACTCCGCGGACGCGCTGCAGGAGGTGCCGCTGGCCTGTACGCAGATGCTGGACAGGCAGCGCTCGCCGGACACCGTGCATCCCGCGTTCCCGGTGCACGCCGTGCCGGTGCCCTGCCTGCACAGGCCCGTGACGCAGTGCTCGTCGGCGGCGCATCCCGCCTTCGCGCTGCAGGTGAGCCCGGCCGCGAGGACGCAGGCATCCTCCGAGCAGCGCTCGCCCGGCACCGTGCAGTCCGCGTTCCCCGTGCAGCTGTCGCCGGACCCGGTCCGGCAGAGGCGTGCCACGCACTGGTCGCTGCTCGCGCACTCCGCCGTCGCCGTGCACGCCGTGCCGGTCCCCCGCACGCACACGTCCGACAGGCAGCGCTCCCCGGGCACCGTGCAGTCCGCGCTCTCCGAGCACGCGGCGCCCGAGCCGGGCCTGCATGTCCCCAGCACGCACTGGGAGACCGCGGCGCACGGCGCCGACGCGCTGCACGCAGCGCTCGCGTCCTGCATGCACACGTTGGACACGCACCGCTCACCCGCTATGCAGTCCAGGTCCGCGGCGCAGCTCGTCCCCGACCCGGGCACGCACGCCACCCCGTTGCAGTAGCCACCGGCGCACGGAGAGGCCAACGCCACGGGGCTGCACGCCCCCACCTTCCCCGGCGCGTCACACCGCTCGCACGCCCCCTGGCAGGCCATGTCGCAGCACACGCCGTCCACGCAGTGTCCGCCCAGGCAGGCCTCGGCGGATCCACAGTCCCTGCCCGCCGGCTGGCGGGCAACGCAGCGTCCCCCGTCCAGGTACTCGGTCCCCGCGCACCCCTGGCAGGCGCCCGCCACGCACTGCGTCTCGCCGGGACAGGAAACCCCCAGGCACTCGGGACTCACGCAGGTGTTGGCCTCGCACACCTCCCCGCTCGGGCAGGGCGTGGCCCCGCACGACGTGGGCAAGCAGCTGCCGGACGCGCACAGCGAACCCGCCCCGCACACCGCCCCCACGCACTCCATGTCCGTGCAGGCCCCGTCCACGCAGACCTCGTCCGGGTTGCACGCGGTGTCCCCGCAGCTGCGCGGCAGACAGGTCCCCTGCGCGCACGCCGCCGCGCCGGGACAGTCAACGCCCACGCACGCGGCATCCACGCACGTGTTGTCGAGGCATACCTCCGACTCCCGGCACATCTCCGACGCGCAAGAGGGTGACACGCACTTCCCGCGAATGCACGAGTTGCCCACGCCACACCCCCCCGTGCAGCTGCCCTTCGACCCGCCCGAACCGCCCCCGCTGCCGCCATCCAGGGAGACATCGCCCCCGGCGCACGCGGAGAGGACGCACGCCAGCGCGAGCGCCAGGACTGTCATCGGGATGGGCTTGTGGGCGTTCTGCACTGGACTCTCCCGTCCGGGTGCCTTCCTACGCCTCCGAGCGTATCACCATCCCCTTCCCCCGCTTCTCTGGCGCCGGGCGCCTACAGCCAGATGCTCCTCAGGGAAATGTCCCATCCCGTTGTGCAAGGGCTTCATCGAGTTCACCGAGACGGGCCGCAACGCCTCCGCCCGCTGCCCTGCATGCGGACACTTCGAAAGGTTCACCGCGGGGAGACGGCAACGGGGCTTCCCGGCCTCCGATCGCATCGCCATGGCCGCAGGGCTGGGCCTGGGGCTCCTCAGGATGTCCAAGGGAAGGGCACCTGAGTGCTGGAACGAAGCTGCAACCGAGCCAGGCTGATGGGGGTTTCCCGCCGCTTTTGGAACCACAGCCGGTTGGGGTTGGTAGCTGCTTCTGCTCACGTCGGGAGTGCCCGCCCCGGGAACCGGCAGGGGAGGCGGGTCAGCGCGGACCAGGTCCATGACCCGGGCCGCGTCCTCGGCGCCCGGGCGGGTTCCCCGTCACCCCGCCCGGGTCCGTGCCGTCAGCGCAACTCCGCCTTCAGGAACTCGAACGTCCTGGCGAACGCCGCCTCGGCGTCATCCGGCGAATAGACGTCCGGCCGCTGCTCGTTGGCGAAGGCGTGCTGGGCGTCGTACCGGTGGAAGGACACGGGCGTCCCCTTCCCCTGCAGCGTCTTCTCCAGGTCGCTCACCAGCTCCGGCGTGCACCAGCCGTCCGTGTTGGCGAAGTGGCCGAGCACCGGCGCCTTCACCTGGGACAGGTCCACCTTGGCGCCGTCCGGGATGCCGTAGAACGGCACCACCGCGGAGAATGTCCCCGGCAGCTTCGCCGCGGCGAACAGCGCCAGCGCCCCGCCCATACAGAAGCCGGTGATGCCAACCGTGTGCAGCGGGTAGCGCGCCTTGAGCGCCTCGGTGGCCGCCTTCAAGGTGCCCAGCGCCTTGCCCCAGTCCAGCCCCGCCATCAGCGCGCCGGCCTGCTCCTTCTGCCCCATGGGCGCCGCCACCCCGCCGTACAGGTCAACCGCGAAGGTGGCGAACCCCTGCCTGGCGTAGCGGTCTGCCACCCCGCGCGTCTGGCCGTTCAGCCCCCACCACTCGTGCACCAGGACCAGCACACCGCGCACCCGCGCAGGCTCTGCGAGGTACCCCGGCACCACCGTCCCGTCCGCAGTCTTCAGTTCCATGTGCTCTCCCCTCGCCGGCGTCACAGCGCCAGCAACATACGCGCGAGCGCCTGTGCCTTGGGCACCAACGTCTCCGCTTCGATGAACTCGTCCACCGTGTGGAACCCCTTCCCACGCGGCCCCAACCCATCAATGGACGGCACCCCCGCGGCAGACGTGGTGCTCGCGTCCGACCCGCCCCCCACCAGCGCCGCCTCGCCGTGGCCCAGCCCGCACGCCTTCGCGCACGCGGCGTAGGCCTGCATCAGCGCCTCCGAGCCCGGCGTCTTCTCCAGCGGCGGGCGCGCCACCCCGCCCTCCAGCGCAAGCCTCGTCCCCGGCACCGAGGCCGCGGACTCTGCTGCCGCCAACCGGGCCGCGGCCAGCAGCGCCTCGGCATCCGCATGCGTCTCGAACCTCAGATCCACGTGCGCCTGGGCGTGGTCCGGCACGGTGTTCTTTCCCTGCCCGCCCACCACCTTGCCCACGTTCACCGTCACGCCGCGCGCGTAGTCCGTCAGCCCCTGCACCCGGTCCACGAAGCGAGACAGCGCCCACAGCGCGTTGGCCCCCTCCGCGTGGGCGTTGCCGGCGTGCGCCGCCTTGCCGTGCGCCGTCACCACCAGCATCCCGGTGCCCTTGCGCCGCGTGATGATGGCGTCGTTCGCGCGGCCGGACTCGAAGACGAGCGCCGCCTGCGCCCCGGCCACCTCGCGCCGGATGATCCCCTGCCCCTCCGGCGAGCCCACCTCCTCGTCGGACACCACCACCAGCCGCAGCGGCGGCAGGCGCGCAAGGCCCCCCGTCTCCGCCAGCGCCCGCAGCGCAAAGGCGATGACGACGAGCCCGCCCTTCATGTCCAGCACGCCCGGGCCGCGCCGCAGCGCGCCTTCCACCCGGTAGCCCTCGAACTTCCCGGGCGGGAACACCGTGTCCAGGTGGCCCACCAACAGCACCGGGGCCGCCCCGGCCCGCCCCGCCGAGCGGAACACCAGGTGGTCCGCGTACCGCTGGCTGGGCACCACCTCGCAGGCGAGGCCCGCAAGGGCATACAGGGCCTGCAGCTGCCGCCCCACCTCGCGGCCACCGGCGGGGTTGTCGGTGAAGGAGTTGACCTCCACCAGCGCGCGCAGCGGCGCCTCCATCTCCGGGAGCCTCCCGGAGAGCCACGCCCCCGCACTGTCTGCCGCGTCCGTCATCCGGGCCGAAGGCATATCAAAGGCCGCGCTGCAGCAGCGTCAAGACTTGGGAGAGTGCCTCGACGTGGACATCGTGGCCGGCCTCCACGGTGGACACCTGGGCACCCAGGGACTCCAGCCGGCGCACGTCCTCTGACGGGACGTAGGGGCTCCGGTCCCCGCGGATGCACAGCACCTTCACCCCGCCGCGCTCCACCACGCCCCAGAGGTCCTCGGCGTTGACGCGCGGCTGCAGCCGCTCCAGACCGGCTCGGTCGATTCGCCACCGCACCCCGCCCCCCTCGTCCGGCCGGAGGTTCGTGGCCAGCCAGTCCACCAGCGGCCCGGGCAGCCCCGTGGCGGCCAGCGCCTCCTTCATGGCGCGCCTGTCCGGCGCGGACGCCGGCACGGACAGCAACTTCCTGAGCACCGCGCCGCTGGCACTCAGGGACGCCGGGATGGGCGAGGGGGAGATGTCCAGCAGCGCCACGGCGGCCACCTCGGGCTCGGCCAGGCCCGCGAGCGCCAGCGCCGTCCGGCCCCCGAGCGAGTGGCCCACCACGTCATAGGGCGGCGGCAGCCCGGCGGCGTGGGCCGTCTCCAGCACGGCGGCCGCCATGCTGCCGAGCGTCTCGTCCTCGCGCGGAGGGGCCGACTCGCCGTGGCCGGGGAGGTCCACCGCCATCACGGTGCGGGATGGGTCCACGTCCGAGAGCCGCTGCTGCAGCGAGCGCAGGTTGCGCGCCGAGCCCAGGAAGCCGTGGAGCAAGAGCGTCCCACGCGGTCCGCTGCCCACGGTGCTGTGCGCAAGCAGTGCCATGGCGTCAGCAGGCCTCAGGTGAGCTTCGCCAGCGCGTCCGGCTCGGGGAAGCCCTCGGCGAGGAAGCGCTCGGGCACCATCCGGTGGGGCGTCAGCCGCACGCCGGGCAGGGTGGCCACCGCCTCCCAGGGGCGGACCGCCACCGGGATGGGCTCGCTGCCTTCCTCGCCCCCCGGCAGCGCGAAGACGATGTACTCCGCCCGCGCAAGCAGCGGCGCCTCGGCCCGCACCCACAGCGCGGCGGAGCGCGGCCTGCCCGCCTCCTCGAGGACGACGGTCCGGGCCAGTTCCTTGCCGAGCGACGCGTACAGCTCGCGCTGAGACTCGGCGTAGCCCACCAGGGCAGGAATGGCGGACAGCCTCAGCGCCTCGTGGCACGCGCGCCCCTCCTCCGGCATCCAGGGCATCCAGCTCCCGGAGGCGTCCTTCTTGAAGGCCACGCCGGTCAGCCCCTGCGGCTGCTGGCTTGCCTCCAGCCCCATCTCCCCCATGGCCTTCAGCGCCGTGTCGTCCTCGGAGCCCGCGACCAGCAGCAGCTCCACATGCGGGGCCATGACCACGGGCTCGCCCTTCAGCTTCAGCCCCTCGAGCAGCTCTGGCAGCAGCCAGCGCGCGGCGTCGTGGCCGTCGTTCTCGCCCGCGTGAAAGACGCCGCCTCGCCCGCGCACGAGCGGCCGCGTGGTCCGCTTCCGCAGGTTCTCCACCGCGAGCGCCCGCAGCCCCGCCACGTCCCGGCCCCAGGAGGACAGCCGGGCCTCGTTCACCTCGGAGACGTCCTCGCCCACCTCGAAAACGAGCCCCACCGACAGGCTGTCATTGAACGGGACGGAGGGCAGGGTCAGCTCCGGCGCCGGCTCCCCCTCCTCGGCCTCCACCACCTGCCGCCGCAGCGCGGCCAGCGCGAAGTGCTCCCGAGGGAAGAGCCGGGGGAGCAGCCGAACTGACAGCACCGCCTCCGAGGCCAGGCGGGGGGTGGGGCGCAGCATGAGCAGCGCACGGTCCAGGAGCTTCTCCACCCCGCGCGCGCTCTGCGGCCACTCCCGGGCCAGCGAGGGCAGCAGGATGAACTGGGTGGTGCCATCCGGGCGGCGGGCGAGCACCCGGTCCCGCGAGGGCTGGTACGTCACCTCGCCGTCGAAGCCGGACGCGGCGAGGTGCGCCTGCACCGCGTGGGCGAGGTCTGCTGCGGGGACGCTGCGGGGCGTGCGTGGGGCCATGGGCAGGGAATCAATCCATCCGGTGACGGCCGAGGAAGTGGCGGCGGAGGATGCGCTGCGCGTCCTGGCGTGAGGGCGGTGAGGGGGAGGCGTGGAGGGCGGCCAGCGTGGCGTGCGTCTCGTCCACCACGGACCTGGCCTCGGAGAGCCCCACCTCGCCCTCCTCCAGCGCCATGAAGAGCAGGCACTTGTAGTCCCGGCAGGCCTGGGGCCGGTCCCCGTACAGCGTGCAGCACTTGCCGCTCAGTCCCGGGCAGCCCCGGGAGAGATCCAGCGCGAGCCGCCCGTCCGGACGGGCGTGGACCTTCAGGCCGCGGGGCTCCACGCGTGCCACCTCGTCCGGCTTTATGCCCAGGAATGAGAAGAGCGAGCCGTCGCAGCACAGGCCGCAGCGCAGGCACAGGTCTTCCTTCTCTGCGTCGGTGGCGGTGGTCATGGGGGATTTGGTGATTAACACACCCCCCATCACGGGTCTGCCAGCACCACCAGGAGGTACTCGCCCGGCTGGGGCGCGCCCGCGGCGTCCACCCAGGTGTCCACGGAGAGGTAGGAGCGCCCCTGCACGTTGGGCTGGGTGATGACCTTGTTGTTGCGGGCCACGCAGTCCGAGCCCGTCTGCCCCACCCCCAGCAGGTGGACGTCCATGTCCGAGTCCCCGAGCGAGATGACGTGGGCGCGCAGGTTCGTGGGGCCGGGGAGCTCCAGCCGGTAGTACAGCTCCGGACCCGCCTCGTTGGCGGTGCTGCAGCTGGGGTAGCTGGAGAGGCGGTTGGTGCCCTCCTTCCGCGTATCCCGCGCGTCCACGAACGGCAGGGACGTGATGACGAAGGGGTCCTCGGCGGTGCCGCTGCCCTGCAGCGCCGGGGGCGGCACGTCCGGCGCGGGCTCGCCGGCGAGCGCGCCGCGGACCCGGTGGAGCGCCTCCAGGTTGAGCAGGTTGCGGACGTTCTGGGCAAAGGAGAGCCCGGCCGGGCTGAAGTCACACGCGTTGGAGGCGGCCGTCAGGTGCACGCCGTCCGAGATGAGCCCGCGGGAGGGCAGCGGCAGAAGCGCCCCGTGCAGTTCCACGTAGGGCACCTGCCGCGCCTGCGCGATGCCGCGCACCACCGCTTTGTACCGGGGCACGCGACCGTCCGCGGTGGCGGAGTCCCCGCGCGGCGGTACGGTGGACATGACCGGCACCACCCCGCGGGCCAGCAGGGCGTCCACGATGGTGAACATCTCCCTCCCGTAGGTGTCCAGGTCGTTGAAGCCCATGTCGTTGGTGCCGAGCATGAGCAGCGCCTCGCGGGGCGCAAGCGCGTCCAACTCCTGCTGCAGCGGCGAGGGGCTCCCCGCGAGCACCTGCTCGGTGCGCCACCCCACCCCGGCCGCCTGGCTCACCCGGTCGAACGGGGTGGTGGTGCCCGCCTGCCCCGCGCGGAAGTGGTCCACCGTGGGCTTCAGGTGCGTCCGCCCGTCCAGCACCAGCGCCGCCGGGTTGGCCAGGCAGTGCATGAACTTGCTGTTGACGGTGATGGAGTCCCCCACCTTGGCGAAGATGTTCTCCGTGGCCTGCGCCCGGCCGGCCACCGCGCGCAGCCCCGCCGCCACCGCCGGCGTCAGCGGCGAGTGGCGCAGTCCGTCCGGGTAGCGCACGGGGCCGGCCATGCCCGCATCCACCGCGCCGGCGTCCGGGGGCTCTCCCGCGTCCTGCGCCTCACCGGCGTCCGCGGCTTCAACACTCCCGCCATCCGCCACGCTCCCGCCGTCCGCGGACGGCGCAGGGGGAAGCTCGCCACAGGCGAGCGCGAGCAGCAGGGTCAGCCACCAGGGCGAGGGGGCGAGGCGGTCCATGTCCGGCTGTCTACCCCGGCCACGCCTAGACCGCGCCCCGGCGGTCCTGCACGCTGTCCCACGCGGGTGATGCGCGCACGTCATAGCGCTCGCACAGCCGCAGCCGAGCGGCCGGGAAGAAGCTGCGCGCCGGGTCCCCGAACAGCACGCGCGCCCCGCGCCGCGCCAACTGCAGCGTCCAGTCCGTCACGGCCGCGGCCAGGGCGCGCTCGTAGAAGACGTCCCCACGAGCACCACGTCCCAGCCCTCGTCCCGGCCGAGCAGGTCCTCGCACCGCGCCCGGACGGACAGCCCTTTGGCACGGGCGTTGGCCGCGAGCGCCCGGGCCGCAAGGCCGTCCAACGCAGAGGCCTCCACGGACGCCGCCCCCACCCTCGCCGCCGCCAAGCCCGCCACGCCGCAGCCTGCGGCGAAGTCTAGCACGCGCCGCCCGGCCGCCTCTGCGGGGTGTTCCAGCAGGTACCGGCCCAGCGCCAGCCCGCCCTGCCAGGCGCAGCCCCAGAACGGGGGCGGCAGCCGCGTCCCCGCGACCTCCTCCGCGGCTTCCCACAGCGGCACCCGAGCGGGGGCCTGGTGGAGGAGCAACTCCGGGCACAGCGGTGCCGGCACGGACGGGGCGTGCGCGTGCAGCAGGCGTTCAAAGGCGTCCGGGACCATGCGGGGCGGCGGGCGCGTCATTACCCATGCACCATGTCCCGTTCCAGCCCGCTCGCCGCGGCCCTGCTCACGGCCAGCCTCGCCACCGGGAGCGCCATGGCCCTCGAAGAGCCGGAGTACCGCGTCCTACAGCACCACGGAGACCTGGAGGTGCGGGCCTACGCCCCCCACGTGGTGGCCGCGGTGGAGGTGGAGGGAGCGCGCGACGAGGCGCTCAAGCGCGGTTTCCGCCTGCTGGCCAACTACATCTTCGGCAACAACCGCGCGCGCACGAAGGTGGCCATGACCGCCCCGGTGGGACAGGTGGCCCGGCCGGAGAAGCTGGAGATGACCGCGCCGGTGGCGGGCCAGCGGGTGGAGGGTGGCCGCTGGAAGGTCACCTTCCTCATGCCCACGGCGTACACGCTGGAGACGCTGCCGCTGCCCAACGACGCGCGCGTCCGCCACGAGCAGGTGCCCGCGCGCACGGTGGCCGCGCTGCGCTTCTCCGGGTGGGCCACGGACGGCAACGTGGCGGAGCACCTGCAACAGTTCCGGGCACAGCTGGAGGTCCTCGGCCTGCGGCCCTCGGGCGAGCCGGTGCTGGCGCAGTACAACCCGCCGTGGTCGCTGCCCTTCTGGCGGCGCAACGAGTGGCTGGTGGAGCTGGCGGAATCCGGCCCGTGAGCTGCGTCCGCGCCCGCCGGCGCGGACTCTTCGGCACGCTGTAGGCACCCGGCTCGGACCAGGACTGCGCCACCTCCGCGAGCCCGAGCGTCAGCCTGCGCAAGCGCTCCCCGCTGAGGCCGTCCATCACCTGCAGCAGCTCCCCCAGTCCGTCGTCTTGTAGGCGCGGGGCAGGGTCGGACCGTTCGCCGAAGAACTCGGCGAGCGTACACCCCAGCGCCCCGCAGAAACGGGCGAGCGTCATCACCGTGGGGCTGCGCTCGAGCGACTCCAGGCGCGTCACCTGCGCCCCCCCCCCACGCCGGCGCGGCGGGCCAGTTCGCAGGGTGAGATGCCCGCGCGCTCGCGCAGCTCGCGGACCCGGCGCGCAACGAACCGCTCGATGTCGGCTTCGCGAACCCAAGGGGGGATCCGGTCAAGGTGACGGACCGAAGCCTGAAAAACGGGCGCCGCGCGCCACAGTTTCCACCTGCCCACCACCAGGACGCCACTGGCATGCAGACCCGGTCAGGGCCGCTCAGAACAGCCGCATCTGGGCCG
>VGRA01000013.1 GCA_016875515.1 Deltaproteobacteria bacterium
AAGGCGAAGGAGCTGGAGGGCGTGTCGCTGAAGTGAGCCCGCCGAAGTAGCCCTGCGGGCAGTCTGCCGTCCCGTCTCTGGCCGCGGCGCGCGCCTTCCGTATAGGGTGTGCGCCCTGCCATGAGCGACTCTCCCGACAGCCCCATGAACCGCGCGGCGACGGCGTACGCCAACGCCATCGTCCGCAATCCCCTGGCCGTCCTGCTGATGGTGCTCGCCATCTTCGGGTCCAGCCTGTGGATGACGTCCCGGCTGACCATCAACTCCAACCAGCTGGAGCTGATTGACCAGAACCTGCCCGAGGTGCAGGAGGTCAAGCGCGTCATCGACATGGTGGGCGGCGCGGGCCACCTGCTCATGGGCCTGCGGAGCGACGACGAGGCCACGCTGAAGAAGGTGGCAGACGACCTGGCCGCGCAGATGAAGGCAGACTCGGCCAACGTCCGGACGCTGACCTACAAGATCCCCGTCGACTTCGTGCAAAAGAACATGGTGCTGTTCATCCGCACCGAGGATCTGCTCGAAGGCAAGCGCCGCATCATGGAGTGGTACGCGGACGCCCGGAAGCGCGCCAACCCGTTCTTCATTGAGTTCAAGAAGACAGAGCCGGTGAAGCTGGAGCTGCAGGACCTGGTGGACCGCTACTCCAGCGTGGGCAAGAAGAGCATCAAGGACGACTTCTACATTTCCAATGACCGGAAGATGGTCCTGCTCATCGTCAAGCCCATGTGGGACTCCAACAAGCTGGACCTGACGGCCCGCTACCTCCAGAAGCTGCAGGCGGACCTCGCGGCGTACAGCGCGAACAACCCGCACGGCGTGACGCTGGTGGAGCGTTACCGGGAGAAGCCGGGCGCCCCGCTGGTGGGGAGCGGCAAGGAGATCACCTACGGCTTCACCGGGGGCTACAAGACCTCGGTGGACGACCGGGACGCCATCGAGAAGTCGCTGCCCACGGTGACCTCCATCGCGTTCGTCGCGGTGGCGGCGCTCATCCTGCTGTTCTTCCGCAAGGTGGTGCCGGTGCTCATCGTCAAGCTCGGCATCGTGCTGGGGACGGTCATCATGTACGGCTTCGCGTACCTCACGCTGCACGAGCTGAACATGGTCACCTCCATCCTCGGGGCGGTGATGCTGGGGGTGGGCATCGACTTCGGCATCCACTTCACCTACCGGACGCGGCTGGAGCTGGGGCAGGGGCGGCCCTACGACGAAGCCATCCGCCAGGCCATCATCAACGCGGGCCGGCCGGCGTTCGTCTCCGCCATCGTGGTGGGGGGCAGCTTCTTCGTGATGATGGTGTCCTCCTTTAAGGGCTTCAGCCACTTCGGGTGGCTGGCGGGCTGGGGCACCCTCATCACGGGGCTGGTGGCGTTCATGTGGACGCCGGCGGCGCTGATGCTGCTCGGCAACTGGCGGCCCCACCTGGTGGAGAAGCTCGTTGGCAGGATGCAGCTGCAGACGCACGACGCCTCCGGCGCCGAGCCGCGCTTCCCCGCGCCGAAGCTGACGCTGGCCATTTCCACCGTGGTGATGGTGGTGGTGAGCGCCTTCGCCTTGCCGTGGACCCAGGAGGAGCGCCCGAAGGACCCCACCCTCTGGGAGCGGCTCCGCACCGGAATCACCTTCAACTACAACACCCGCGCGCTCGTCCCCGAGGACCACTCCTCCATCGTCATGCAGGACGAGATTGGCGAGCGGTTCAAGATGAGCGCGGACCCCATTGCCTACTACACGCGCACGCGCGAAGAGGCGAAGCTCTTGTGGGACGAGATGGCCGCCGGCCCCACCGGCAACCCCAGGCCGAAGTACGGCGCGGTGGACCAGGTGGTCTCGCTCTACACCTTCGTCCCGCCGCCGGACCGCGCCGGCCCCAACGCCAAGGTGCTCGCGCAGTGGAAGGCGGAGCTGGACGAGATGGGGTTCGACCCCAAGGCCCTGCCCCCCGAGTACCAGGACAAGGCGCAGCTGTTCCTGGACATCCTGGGCGTGCAGCCGTTCGGCGTGGATGGGGTGCCTGACATCTACGCCAAGCAGTTCACCCACCTGCCCAGCACCAGGCCGGAGAACCACGGCTGGCTCACCTTCGTCTACCCGGCGGTGGACCTGTGGGACGGCAAGAAGATGCTGGAGTTCGTGGAGCAAACGAAGGTCATCACCATCGGCGAGCGGACCTTCCGCGCCGCCGGCCAGCCCATCCTGTACGGGACGCTCGCGAAGATCGTCCTCGCGGACGGACAGCTGATGGTGCTGGTGACCGCGCTGTGGATCCTGGGCATGCACTGGCTGGACTTCCGCAAGCCGGTGCTGGCGCTGGCCTCCGTCATCCCGCTGGGGGTGGGGCTGGTGATGACGCTCGGCTTCTACAACCTGGTGGGCGGCCGGCTGAACTTCATGAACCTCATCGTGCTGCCCATCCTGCTGGGGGCCGGGGTGAGCCACGGCCTGTATCTCCTGCACCGCTTCCTCGAGGGAACGAGCCCCGTGGTGGCCCTGCGCAGCGTGGGGGCCGCGGTGGCCGCCTCCACCCTCACCACGGTGGCGGGCTTCGCCGCGCTGATTGCCGCCGAGCACAAGGGGCTCAAGTCCATTGGCGTGCTGTCCGTCATTGGCCTCATCGCCACGCTGCTCGTCAGCTTCACCGTGCTCGCCGCGGTGCTGCAGCTCATGCACGACGCGCGCAAGGCGGAGCAGGCGGCGCAGGGCAGCGGAGGCAAGGCCGAGAGCGGCAAGGAGGCGGCGTGAAGCTGCCCGTCGTCATTGCCCTTGCAGCGGCGGGCGGGGTGCTTGCCGGCTGCAGCACGGTGAAGCAGGCGCAGGTGCGCCCGGACTGGGCCACGGTGGACGCGCTGCGGGTGAAGCGGCTGGTGGTGGTGACGGCCCCGTTCACGGAGGGGGGCGAGGCCACCGCGCAGCTGTGGAGCCGCATGGCCCGGCGCACCGTCAACCAGCGGCGGGACTTCATTGCGAAGGAGGAGAAGGCGCTCCCCTCGCTCGTGCTGGCCACCGCGCTGTGCGGCGAGGGGCTGGAGGGGGTGCTGTGGCTGCGCCCGTCGCTCAGGCGCGAAGGCAGCGGCGTGGACGCGAAGTTGGCCGCGTCGCTGCACCGCTGCGTGGACGGCGAGGCGGTGTGGACGGCGGAGGCGGCGGGGAGCTGGCAGTCCCTGGACCCGGAGATTGAAGGCACCGTGGCCTCCTTCACCGCCGGGATGGATGCCTCCGTGCAGCCATTTGCCGCCCCCAGCTTTCGGCTGCTGAAGGCCACGCTGGACACGCTGCCCAACCCGGTCCTGAACGAACAGGACACGGACGAGAAGATAGAGCTGGCAGAGTAGGCGTCCCAGACGTGTCCACCGCGCGGAAGGCCGGGTTCGCCGTCCTTGCCACGGCCAACGTGCAGGGAGGCGGCGGCATCCTCCGGTTCTCCACCCGCTCCGAGGGTGGCGAGCAAGTAGATGCCTTCCTGCCCGTACAGGGCATTGAAGGATTCACGCTTCAACTGGTCCAGTTTTCGGGGGGCACGTCAATCCAATACGTTGGTGACGCCGCTGTTCCATTGTCATGGAAAACTCGGTGAGGCAAAGTGCCCAGAGACGGAATCGAACCGCCGACACGGGGATTTTCAATCCCCTGCTCTACCAGCTGAGCTATCTGGGCGTTCTCACCTGACGCGAGTAACAAAATGCTTGTAGAGGCCCCCCGCTCCCGCGTCAAGAACGAATCCGGCCACACCCCGTCCGGCTGTCAGACCCTCTGTGTAGGACAGTGGGCCATGGACACTTCATTCGAGGCACCGTCCGGTTACCTCACCTGGCGGGCCTACGTGGACCAGCTCCTGCTGCAGCGTTACCGCATCTCCGCCCAGGACGTGGGCGAATCCACCCTGCGCTCGCTGTACCGGGACCGGGAGCTGGCCGCGGGGGCCGTCCTCCTCATCGGGGACCGGTTCTGTCTGGACGACGGCAGGTACTGAACGGCCCCGGCCCGCGGCGCCCGTGGCAAACTCCCACCCTGCATGTTGCGACTGCTCCCCCTGCCCCTGGTCCTCCTCGCGCTCGCCTCGGCCTGTGGCGGCAGCGCGGCCGGGCAGCAACCGGGGGACCTGGAGGGGCCACCCCCGGACCTCTACGCCTCCCTCCCTCAGGGGCTCGTCACCTGCAACGAGCGCCAGGACACCGGGTACACCTCCGGGAACGCCTTCTCCATCACCGTCGTCACCTGTGACAGCAAGCCCTGCGAGCGGGACACCGCCAACGCCTACGCCGTCATGCAGGCGGCCGCGGCGGCAGACGGGGTGAACCTGGTGGTCGTCTCCGGCTTCCGCACCCAGTCCGAGCAGCAGTACCTCTACGGCTGCTACGTGAACTGCAACTGCAACAACTGCAACCTCGCCGCCCAGCCCGGCTACTCCAACCACCAGTCCGGCCACGCGCTGGACCTCAACACCTCCTCCCCCGGCGTCCTGTCCTGGCTCAACACCCACGGCGGCACGTTCGGCTTCTCCCGCACCGTCCCCTCAGAGCCCTGGCACTGGGAGTGGTGGGGCGGTGGCCCCGGCGGCGGCCCGTGCGGACTCACGCAGGCGGGCTGCACCACCGGGGAGGCAGACAACTGCGCCGCCTTCGGCTGTGGCTGCGTGGACCACGCCTGCAACGGCGGCTTCTGCCCGGGCCCCGGCTGCACCGCCCAGGAGACCAGCGACTGCGGCAACTTCGGCTGCGGCTGCGTGGACGGCCAGTGCAACGGCGGCTTCTGCCCCGGCACCGGCTGCACCGCCAGGGAGACCAACGACTGCACCGCGCTCGGCTGCGGCTGCGCCGACCACGCCTGCGCTGGCGGGGCCTGCCCCGGCACCGGCTGCACCCCGGGCCAGACCGCCACCTGCACGGACGGAGGCCTCGCCTGCAGCCTCGGCACCTGCCGGGCGCCCCCGGAGGAGCTGCCGCCTGACGCGGGACAGCCCACGCCCCAGCCCCCTGACGCGGGAGAACCTCCGGACGCAGGTGCCCCGTCCGAGACTCCGCCCTCCACACCCGGCCCCTCCGGGCCGGCAGCGGCGGAGGCCGCCATCGGCACGCTGGGCTGCACCGCGCTGCCGGGCGCCCCCGTAGGGCTCCTCGCCCTGCTCGCGCTCACCCTGCTGCGCCGCGGCCGCGTACGCCCCGCTCAGCGCCCGCACGGAACGTAGCGCGAGCCCCCAGTGTGAGCAGGCCCCCCTTCCACGCCACCTTCTGGGCAGACGGCGTCCCCTCGCCCGACTGCAGCTGCAGCACGTCCCCGACCAGCGTCCAGCGCCCGGACTCGGTCCCCTCGCTCACCCCGCCCATCCCCGGCACCGACACGCTCACCACCGAGCGGAGACTGGCGCGAGCGCCCACCCACGGCGAAGAACTCGGCCGGCCCCACCGCCTCCACCGGCGCGCCGCCCGTCAACTCCGCGGCCAGCAGCACGAAGGCCTGGGGCAGCGTCGTCCCGGGCGGCAGCTCCGGCGCGGGCTGGCGGCTGAGCACCACCCCGCCCGCGTCCGGCCTCGCCACGGGCGCCAGCGCAAGGCCCTGGCGGCCCTCGTCGTCCACCTTCAGCTGCCCGGCCCAGCCCTTCGGCACCGCCACGGACAGCCCCAGCCCTGGAACGTCCTTGCGTGCCCCCCCCCCCGGCCGCTCACGGTTTCACGCTGTAGACGAAGGTGGCCTTGGGCGCCCGCAGCCAGCGATCCTTCACCACGGCGTGGAGCTTCACCCACTCGGACTTGCCGTCATCCACGAAGGCCTTCTTCATGGCCTCGGCGTCCTTCTTGTCCCCGCGCCCCTTGGCCTGCAGCACCCGCCTGGCCAGCGCGTCCACCGCCGGCTTCCACTTCTTCAGGTCCACCTCGAAGCAGCCCTCGTCCTGCCCGTTGGCGGCCTTCTCGGCCGGCTTCCACGCCAGCGCCCCCGCCTTCATGGCCATCCCCAGCTGGACGCTGGCCAGCTGGCTGTAGTTCCGCGGCTTGCCCTCGCCGTCGTACATCCCGCGCGAGACGTGGCCGAGCGCCCACGCAATGTCCCGCAGCGCCGCCTTGTCCGCCTCCTCCTGCGTGATGACCCCCTTCTGCACGAGCCACGGCGCGAAGTAGAGCGCCGCGGTCTGCGCCTTGAGCTCCTCCATGGTGGACGCCAGGGGGCCGCCGAACAGGTCGTCGTCCTTCTTCCCCTTCACCGCGTAGTCGTGGCTGGGCCCCAGGTTGTGGGCCGCCTCGTGCAGCACCGTGGACATCACCGCGAAGCGCGGCTCCACGCTCGCCCCGTCCAGGGTGGCCTTGCAGTACACGGACGCCATCTGCCCGCGCAGCGTGGCCTGGCTCCCCTCGTCCGCGTAGAGGTTGGTCATGGCCACCGTGCGCCCGCCCTTCTCGGAGGTGGGGCCCCAGTTGGGCAGGGACTGGCCAATGGTGGCCCCGTGCGGCGGCCGCTGGTCCCCGGCGTTCAGCACCACGTCAATGAAGTCCGGCAGCTTGAACTTCACGTCCCGCGCCTTGTACGGCGGACCTGCCAGCTGGGCGAGCGCCTTCTCCATCTCCCCCTTCACCGGCTCCAGCCGCTGCTGCCACGAGAGCGAGTCCGGGTTGATGCGCGCCAGCTGCAGGGCGAAGCCCGCCTTCCACGCGCAGGGCTCGTAGTAGACCTCGTCCGGGGCCACGCGCAGGTACCACTTGCTGTTCTGCGGGCCCATGGCCACCCACGCCGCGTTGGCCGGCTCCCAGTCGTTGGTGCGGAACCCCTTCGCCGCCGCGTCGAGGTAGGCCTTGAAGGCCGCCTCCCCCTCAGAAGTGATGGCTCCGGCCGCAGCCTGGAGCGAGGCCGCCACCGCCTCCATGTCCTCGCGGTACCCCTCGCTGTACGGCACCGCCGAGAAGCCCCCCTTGCCGTCCGCCGCCACGAGCGAGAAGTGGTCCATCAGCGCCTTGCCGTTGGGCGTCTTCTCCAGCGCGCTGCAGAATGCCTTGTCCGCCTGCAGCTCCGCCGGGTACAGCCCCGAGGTGAGCGTGGGACGCGGCCACACCGCGGTGCAGGCCTCTTCCCCCTCCGTCTTCGGCGCCGCGCAGGACGGCCCCTGGTTGCGGTGGAAGACCGCGCGGCTGAGCGGGTCCGTCACCTGCTCGAACAGCCCTGCCGTGCCCCGCTGCCGGGCGTAAAGCCGCTCCACGCCTTCCGCCGCCTTGGCCAGGTGGGCGTACACCGCGCGCTCCTCTTCCGAGGCGCCGGACAGGTCCGTCTCCACCAGCGTGGGCTTGCCCTGCGACAGTTCCAGCCGCAGGAAGTTCCGCCGCTGCCGCTCCTCCTCGAGCAGCCCGGACTCGTCCTCCGCTTGCTGAAGGGAGCTGAACGCCGCGTCGAAGGCCTCCGTGAAGCCCTCCGCCCCCACGAAGGTGGCGCGCGTCTCGGCCCACGGTCCCCACAGCACCGCCACCTCGTCCGGGTCCACCGCCCCGCTGCCGTTGGCGTCCGCGCGCCAGAACAGCGGCAGGAAGCGCTCCTGGGCCAGCGCGTTGAAGCGCTCGGGCGTGAAGCCCTCGTAGCTGGGGCGCGCCCGGGGCGGCGGAGCCGCCTCCTGAACGACCACGGCCGGCCTGGAGGCACAGCTGCCCGCGAGCAGCGACGCGGAGGACACGAGCACCGGGAGAAGTCCGTTCATGGGAACCGCCGTGTAGCACGCCCGGGCCTTCCCCCCGGTGCCCACTGGCGCCCGCCCGGGAGAAACCGCTAGAAGGACCGGACCTTTTTTCCTGAGGAGTAGACCTGCATGAACACTTGGAGACTGGCAGCCCTGTGTAGCCTTGCGCTGCTGACGGCCTGCGGCAATGTGACGACGAAGACGCCGGACGGAGGCACGGCCCTGGACGGTGGCAGGGGCGGCGGCACGGGTGGCGGTACGGGCGGCGGCACGGGCGGCGGCACGGGCGGCGGCACGGATGGCGGCACCGGCTCGCCGGTGTGCGGAGACGGCACCAGGGCCAGCTCCGAGGCCTGCGACGACGGCAACAAGATGGCCGGCGACGGCTGCTCCATGACCTGCACGGTCGAGGCGGGATGGAACTGCACCGGCACGCCCAAGAGCACCTGCACGCTGCTGAGCTGCGGCAACGGCACGCTGGACACCGGCGAGCAGTGCGACGACGGCAACACCGCGGGAGGGGACGGCTGCTCCCCCGCCTGCGCCGCGGAGCCGGGCTACGAGATTGAGCCCAACAACGAGGCCGGCGAGGCCAACGAGTTTGCCCAGGTGCAGCTCAACGGCAGCGTGAAGGGAACCATCTCCGTCTCAGGGGACAAGGACCTCTTCCGCATCGTCGTCCCGGCGGGTCTCACCGGATCCTTCCGGATTGCCGTGGTCGACTCCGGGGGCAAGAGCTGCCACAAGCGGGAGATTGACAGCGAGCTGACGCTCACCACGGAGTCGGGAGCCTCGGTCACGGGCGGCAACAACGACGACATCAGCGGCAGCGGCGGCTACTGCTCCCTGCTGTCGTTCACCAACCCCGCGGCGGGCACCTACCTGCTCACCGTGGCCGCGTCCGACTACGCGGACGCCCCGGCGGACGTCTTCCCGTATGCCCTCCGGGTGGCCAACGACACCTGCGGCGACGGCACCGTGGGCCCCACCGAGAACTGCGACGACGGGAACACCTCCTCCTTTGACGGCTGCTCCAGCAAGTGCTTCACCGAGGACGGCTACACCTGCAACGGCACCACCTGCACGGACACGTGCGGCAACGGCGCGCTGGACGGCCTGGAGCTGTGCGACGACGGCAACAGCTCCTCCTCTGACGGGTGCTCCTCCGGCTGCCGCGTGGAGTCCGGCTACGCCTGCACCGGCACCCCCAGCACCTGCGTGGAGACGTGCGGCAACGGCGTCATCGACGGCTCCGACAAGTGCGACGACGGCAACGCCACCGCCGGGGACGGCTGCTCCGCCTACTGCAACGTGGAGTCCGGGTACAGCTGCACCGGCACCCCCAGCACCTGCGTGAAGTCCTGCGGCAACGGCATCATTGACGGCAACGACACGTGCGACGACGGCAACACCAGCCCCTTCGACGGGTGCTCCTCCAGCTGCCGCGTGGAGTCCGGCTACGCCTGCACCGGCACCCCCAGCACCTGCGTGGAGACGTGCGGCAACGGCACCATCGAGTCCAACGAGGACTGCGACGACGGCAACGCCACCTCCGGTGACGGCTGCTCCGCCAACTGCTACGAGGAAAGCAACTTCGTCTGCGTTGGCACTCCCAGCGTGTGCACCCCGGCCTGCGCCAGCGCCACGGCCTTCCCCGCCCCGTCCGGCAGCACCCCCTCCACCGTGAGCGGCACCTTCCCGCAGGGCGAGACGGTCCGGTACTTCAGCTTCTCCATGGCCCTTTCGGGCACCGCCATCCTGCAGGCGCTCAACGGCGCCGGCGCCGCCTGCGACGCCTCCTCCCCGGCGCTGGACATCGACCTGGCCGTCCTCAAGAACGACTGCAGCACCAACGTGAGGTCCGAGACCACCACGGGCTGCCCGAAGATGGCGTTGCAGAACCTGGCCGCGGGGAACTACTATGTCCGCGCCAAGCTGTACCCGGCCTCCGCCAGCGCCACCGCGGCCGTCCCCTTCCAGCTGCAGCTGTCCGTCACGTTCGCGGCGTGCGGCAACTCGCAGGTCGAGGGGAGCGAGCAGTGCGACGACGGCAACAACAGCGACGGCGACGGCTGTTCGTCCACCTGCCAGCGCGAGTTCGTCGCGGTGAACGAGCAGGAGCCCAACGACTGGTCCTGCACCAGCACCAGCCCCATCACCTGCACCTTCGCCTCGGGGGCGCAGGCCACCGTCCTGTCCGGCAACGTCCTCAACGTGGTGGGTGACCACTCGGTGGAGACGGACTCGGACGTGTTCGCCCTGGACCTGCAGCAGGGGGCCAAGCTGCGCGTGGAGGTCGTGGAAGGGGACGCCTCCGAGACGTGCGAGTCCAACGGGATCGACAGCATGCTCTGGCTCCGCAACGCCTCCTACGCCGAACTCCTCAAAGACGACGACGACGGCCGCGGCTTCTGCTCGCTCATTGACGGGATCGGCATCACGCAGACGGACAGCGCCGCTGCCAACCTGCCGGCGGGCCGCTACTACATCGAGGTGAACCAGTCCCGCCTTCCTTTGACGCCCGCATCCGGTCAATTCAAGTACAACCTGATCATAGACGTGAAGTAACCACGTCCACCCGGTGCGCCGGGGCTTGACCGCCCCGGCCGCACCGCACCACGGTGGCGCGCATGACGGACGCCATCCTGGTGTGGGGCACCGCCCCCAACGAAGAGACCGCAGCAGCGCTCTGCCGCACGCTCGTCGAGGAACACCTCGCGGCGTGCGGCAGTGTCGTGCCGGGGCTCCGCTCGCTCTACCGCTGGGAGGGGGCCGTGCAGGAGGACCGCGAGGCGGGCTTTCTGTTCAAGACGCGCGCCCACCTGTTCGAGCCGCTCCGCGCGCGCATTCTCTCCCTGCACCCCTACCAGGTGCCCGAGGTGCTCCGCGTGGACGTGGCGGACGGCCACGGGCCCTACCTGCAGTGGCTGGCCGCGTCCGTCCGCGCCCCCTAGCTGCCCCTGGCTGCCCTCAGCTGCGGGGCGCACCCGCCTGGATGAAGCCGGTGACGCGCTGCCCCACCCGCAGCCCCTCCGCCTCCTGCAGCTCCACCACCACCTCGAGGACCTTCGTGTCGTTGCGCTCGGTGGGGTCGTCCGTGCGGACGTTCTTCCGGCCGAAGCGCCGGGCCACCTCCACCACCTTGCCGGCGAAGCGCCGGTCACCGAAGGCGTCTGCCGTCACCCACGCGGTGGCCCCGGCCTTCAGCCGCGCCACGTCCCGCTCGTCCACGTCCATCCGCACCCGGAAGCCCGCGGTGTCCCCCATCACCACCAGCGGCTCGGCGGCGCCCTGGAAGCTGTAGAGCTCGCCGGCCCGCACCTTCACCTGCAGCACCTCGCCGGACAGCGGTGCCCGCACCGCCAGCCGCTCCAGCTGCGCCCGGGCCTGGGCCACCCGCGCCTCGGCGGCCTGGACGCGCGCCCGCTGGATGGAGAGGTCCTCCTGCCGCGAGCCGGCGTCTGCCGCGCGCCTGCGGGCCTCCAGCGCCTTCGAGGTGGCCGCGTCTCCCTGCGCCTGGCGCCGTGCCCGCTCCAGCTCGTCCGCGGTGGCCGCGCCGGCCTTCGCCAACTGCTCGGTGCGCTGAAGCACCGCCGCGGACAGCTCCGCCCGGGCGCGCGCCGCCTCGGACTCTGCCGCGGCCGCCTCCCGGTCCTCGCCCCGCAGCCCCTTCTGCGTCCGCGACAGCGTGGCCCGCTCCCCCGCGAGCTCCGCCTCCGCCGCCTGCAGCGCCGCCCGCTCCACCGAGGCGGCCAGCTGCACGAGCAGCGCGCCGGCCTCCACCCGCTCGCCCTCCCGCACCAGCACCCGCTCCACCACCGCCGTCACCTGCGCAGCCACCTTCGTCTCGCGGTCCAGCGGCTCCACCACGCCGTTGCCGCCCACCACCTCGCCGCCCGGCGGCAGCGCGGACCGCTCGTCCACGCCCCCCGAGCGGCTCACCGCGGTGCGCTCGGCCTTCTGGACGTCCTTGTCCCGGGGCTGCGTGGCGGGCCCCGCGGTGGCCGTGCGCACCACCTGGAACCCCATGAAGGCGAGCGCCGCGGCGAGCAGCGCAGCGCGGGCGGGACGGGGAAGCTTCTGGAACATGGGCGAGGCTCCGGTTCAGGCGCGGGGCGGCGGGACGATGCGGCCGTCCTCGATGTGGATGGTGCGGTCTGCGAGGTGGAAGATGCGGTTGTCGTGGGTGACCACCAGCACGGTGTTGCCGAGCTCCGTGGCCAGCTCCTTGAGCAGCGTGGTGACCTGCATGCCGGACTGCGCGTCCAGCGCGGCGGTGGGCTCGTCCGCGAGCACCAGCGGCGGCCTGCCCGCGATGGCGCGCGCCACTGCCACGCGCTGGCGCTGGCCGCCGGAGAGGTCCTCCGGGAGGCTCTCGCGCTTGTCCAGCAGCCCCACCCGGTCCAGCACGTGGTGGGCTTCCTTCACCGCGTCCCGGTGGGAATAGCCGCGCAGCTCCAGCGTCAGCGCCACGTTCTCCGTGGCCGTCAGGGACGGGAGCAGGTTGTGCCCCTGGAAGATGAAGCCGATGTAGCGCAGCCGCAGCGGCGGCAGCTGTGACTCGGTGCGCCCGTGCAGCGGCTCGCCGAAGAGGTAGGCCTCGCCGCTGGTGGGGGACAGCACGCAGCCCATCAGGGACAGCAGCGTCGTCTTCCCGGAGCCGGACGGCCCCACCAGCATGAGGAACTCGCCGCGGTCCACCTGCAGGTCCACGCCCTTGAGCGCGGTGTAGGCGAGCGCCCCCGTGCCGTACGTCTTGGTGACGCCGCGCATCTGCAGGGCGGGGCCGCTCATCGGAACACCATGGCCGGCTCCACCTTGCGCAGGCGGAGGAGGGAGAGGAAGGACGCGGAGACGCACAGCAGCACCATCGTCCCGGCGGTGCTGGCGAGCAGCCACGGCGGAAGGACGATGGCCAGGTTGGGGTTGCGGGACACCTCCGCAATGCGCGTCACCAGGAACAGCCCGATGACGGACCCCGTCAGCGCGTAGACGCAGGACTGGACGAACAGCAACTTGGCCAGATCCCAGGTGGTGGCCCCAATGGCCTTGAGCGTGCCGAACTGGCGGATGTTGTCGATGACCGAGGAGAACATGGACAGCGCCACGGTGACGAAGCCCACCAGCAGGCCGAACAGCGTGGACGTGCCGAAGCTGATGCCAATGGCGGTGGCCGTCAGCAGGTACTTGATGACCTCGCCCCGGTACTGGCCCCGCGTCATCACCTTCGTCTGGGGGAGCCGGCGCTGGAGCTCCTCCGCCAGCATCTCCGGGGACTGGCCTGCGGCCGCCCCCACCAGCACGAAGGTGTGCTTGTCCGCGGGGAGCCCCAGCACCTCGCGCGCGAGCGTCTCCTCGGCAAACGCGTAGGCCGGCCCGAACGGCAAGAGCCCCCAGGTGAAGCCCCGCACCTGCACGCGGTGGCCGTTCACCTCGCGCACGCTGCCCAGGTTGAGGCCGCCCACCTTCTCCCGCTCGCTGTCCTCGAAGATCATGGCCAGCGGCTGGGCAAGCACCGGGGCATCCCCCGCCACCAGGTTCCACGGCCCGCCGGCGAAGCGGGGCGCGCGCGTGCCCACCAGGGAGACCGGCTCGCTGCCGCCGGTGGGCAACTGCACCTGCGCCGTCTGCAAGAGCAGCGGCTCGGCCCACGCCACCCCCGGCGTGGCGCGCGCCTGGTTGAGCACCGCGTCGGAAAGCAGCTTCCCGCCCTGGAATTGCCGGGTGAACGGCGGGGCAATCCACACGTCCGCGGACGCGTTCTCGATGAACATCACGTTCTTGCCCAGCAGCCCCAGGAACGTGCCGGCCTGCTGGTTGGACAGGAGGCACGCGAACACCACGCCGGTGAGCGTCCCAAGCAGCTTCAGCCGGTCGTGGAACATCATCCGCACGCCCACCCCGGCCATGGTCCGCCAGCGGGACCACGCGCTCGCGCCGGCCAGTCCCTGCACGCTCATGGCGCCTCCTCCAACGGCAGGTGCGCGGACAGCCGGAGGAAGGCGCGGGTCTGCGCCAGCTCCGCGCTGGCCTGCACGCGGGAGAGCTCTGCCGTGAGCGCGTCCCGCCCCGCCTGCAGCACGTCCACCTGCGTCGCGGTACCGGCGGCGTACCGGTCCGCGGCGAGCGTAGCCGCCCGGGACGCGGCCTCGGACTGGACCCGGGCCGCGCGGAGCTTCTCCGCGGCGGCCCGTACCCGGTGCCAGTCCGTGTGGAGGGCATCCCGCGCCTGTGCCTCCGCCCGCGCGGCAGACACCTGCGCCGACTCTTCCGCCGCACCCAGCACCCGGGCCGCCTGAAGCGAGGAGACATCCCCCCGCCACGCGAGCCCCACCCCCGCGTTCCACAGCGCCCACTGGTCCTGGAAGCCGGTGGCGTTGGTGAACCGCTGCGTGGCCTGGGCCGTCACGGTGGGAACCAGCACGCCCCACGCCGCCTGCCGGTTGGCCGCCGCCACCTCCGCGTCCCGGGCTGCCGCCTGCACGGAGGGCAGGCCGTCCAGGGCGCGCTCGAGCGAGGCGAGCGGCGGCTCCTCGTGCAGATCATCCCAGGGCAGCGCCACGGTGCCGGCCGGGCCCAGGCCGGAGAGCGTCTCCAGCGTCCTGGCGGAGATGGCGGCGAGCGCCTCCGCGTCTGCCACGAGCTGCCGGTTGCGCTCCACCTCCGCGCGCGCCCGCAACACGTCCAGTTCCGGGGCCGTGCCGGCCTGCACCCGGGCCTCGGCGGCCGCGTGCGAGGCACCGGCCACCTCCAGCCCCCGCACCGCCCCCCGCCCCAGCGCCTGGGCTGCCGCCAGTTGGTAGTAGGCGGCCACCACGGCGCG
>VGRA01000014.1 GCA_016875515.1 Deltaproteobacteria bacterium
CGTACCCGTCCGCGTTCACGTCGCCCGCGGAGGCCACCCGCGCCCCGAACCGGCCCGCCTGCGCGTCGCCGTCTGCCACCCAGCCTGCGGCCTAGGGCAGCCCGGTGGTGCTGCGCGTCGTCACGCCGCCCGGGTAGACGAGCGCACGCCCCTGTCCCGCCACCGCGCTGCCCCAGCCCGGGGCGCCCACCGCGAGGTCCGTGTAGCCGTCGCCGTTGAAGTCCCCCGAGCCCACGCCGCTGCCGAACTGCGCACCCGCCACGCTGGACTCCACCGTGCTGTGGACGCCGCTGTGGCCCATCAGCCCGGGCCAGAAGGTGAAGCGGTTGGCAGCCGGGTTGCCGTACACGTGGTCCGCGAGGCCGTCTCCCGAGATGTCGCCCCGGACCACCGGCGCGCGTCCGAGCCGGGTGTTGGCCGAGCTTCCAAGACGACTGCCTCCGTTGTAGGCCCACCTGGAGGCGCCCGCCGTCCCCGCGTAGACGTAGAGGATGCCCGCATCCGCCAGCGCGCCGTTGGGCGCGTGGTCAGCAGCCATCTGCACGTCCGCATAGCCGTCCCCATTGAAGTCCCCCATCCCGCCCACCCGAAACCCCATGTCGGCCTCCAGCGACGTTCCCGAAACCCAGGTCGCTGCCGTGACCGCGAGCCCGCTCGGGCTCCCCGGGAAAAGGTACGAGCGGCCGGTGTTGGTCCCCGCCCCGCCGTCCGCCAGGGTCAAGTCCAGGCGGGGCTCGCCCACGAGGGCGTCCACGAAGCCGTCTCCGTCCACGTCCCCCACCAGCGCCAAGGAAGTCCCCAGCTGCGAGCCCGCCTGGGTGGAGCCCGTGCTCCACGCGGCCGTGGTGTTCAACCCTCCCGCCTTGCCCAGGTAGAGCAGCGCCCGGCCCGTTCCCGTCCCGCCGTCCACCTGCGGGGCAGACGGCGCCCCCACCAGCAGGTCCATGTAGCCGTCCGCGTTGACGTCCCCGAGCCCCGAGAGCGAATGGCCGAAGCGGGCGCCCACCGCGGGGCCGTCCCAGGTGGTGGAGCCGGTCAGCCCGGACGCCCCGCCCAGCAGCAGGGTCACGTACCCCGTGGCGCTCCCGGCGCCGGGCGCCCCCACGAAGAGGTCCGAGTACCCGTCCGCGTTGACGTCCCCCGCCGGGGCCACGTCCGCGCCGTACTCCGCCCCCGCGGCACCGGTCCGCGCGAAGCCCGCCCCGCCGGACGCCACGCCCGCCGCGCCGCCCAGGTAGACGTCCAGCTTGCCGCTGTTGGCGGAGGCCGCGGGGTTGGCCACCGCCACGTCGGCGAAGCCGTCTCCGTTGACGTCCCCGACGCCGGCCACCCGGGCCCCGTCCCCCGCGCTGCCTGACAGGACGGCGAAGGGGCTGCTGGCCATGCCCAGCCCGCCGTCCGGCAGCGGCTGGCAGCCCAGGTACACGGAGGTGGTCCCCGCGTCCGGCGCGCCGGCTGCCACATCATCACAACCGTCCCCGTTGACGTCCCCCAGCACCGCGAGCGCCAGCCCGAAGTCCGTGAAGATGTTGCCGTGCACGTTCTGCTGCACCACCGCGTAAAGGGGGTCCACCCGCACGGGCCACTCCGCGGCCCCGTCCTCCACCCGCAGCGCGAGCCCTCCCTCCCACGGCTCCATCCTCGCCTCGAGCACGCGCCCGCGCGCGTCCGTGGCCACGAGCCCTTCGCAGCGGACGTCCCCGCGCGCGGTGCGCAGCGTGGCGCCGTGTGCCCCGTCGTCCAGCACCGCCACGGCGTCCAGGGCGAGCCACAGCCGGAGCGGCCCGTCGCCCGGGGGCCGGCGCGAAAGGTCAAAGCCCTGCTCCAGCCCCTCGTCCCGCGCCTCCCACCACTCGGTGGCGTCCCCGGCCTCGCGGCGCACGCCCGGGTGTTGCCCCGGGCCCGAGAAGGGGGTGGACGCCGTCGGCGCGGTCACCGCGCCCTCCCTGCCCCAGCCTGCCAGCGCCACGCGCACGGACGCGCCCCCGGCGGTGGCAATCTCCACCACGCCGTCGTCGCCAAAGCGCCCGCGCACCTCGCCAGCCGCCGCCTCCAGCACCACCGCCCGTGCCGAGGCAGTCCCGCTGGCAGCAGGCATGCCGCCCGCCCCTGGCCGCGCGGTGTCTGCGGCTGGCCGCTGCACGCGCTCCACGACGGTCGTGCGCACGTCCCGTTGACCGGACCGTCCAAGCTGTCCCTGCGCGAGCAGCGCCCAAAGCGCCACCGTGCCGCACGACAGCCCCAACCCGACCCACGGGCGATTCAGACGGCTCAACGTCCACCCCGTTTCGGTGGGAGTTTAGCCTGCGCCGGGCGCCTACAAACTTTCAGCGGTCACGCCGCCCACCTTTTCCAAGTGCCTCCCGAACCGGGCCATCACCCACGCGTGCAGCGGGGCCCGGGTGACCAGGTAGAGCAGCCACGGCAGGGACGGGACGAACTCGTGGATGGCCGCGAGGGTGTACCGGCGGTGCTGGACCTGCCGGAGCTCCAGCCAGCCGGTGTCCGACGTCTGGCTGAGCAGCCCGCCGACGATGTGGAACTTCCGCCGGTCCACCATGGCCTTGTCGTCCACGTCCTGGAGCGCCGGCAGCGGCAGCCGCAGGGGCGCGAAGACGAACTGCACCTGGCCCGTGCCGGCATCGCTGTGCACCCGGATGAGGGCGCGGAACAGCACCGGGAGCCAGGCCATGTACTCGGTGGAAATCCACCGGCAGTCCCGGCCCGGGCCCAGCGGCCGGCAGGTCACACAACAGGCTGTCGATGAGCGGCGAGACCAGCTCGTAGCTCGCACCGCCGAACAGCGTCACCCAGCGCTTGGAGAAGGCCGTGGAGCGGATGGGAACGGGAAGCATCCGGCGCTTGAGGCCCAGCACCTCGGCCATCTGTCGCAGCAGCGTCTCGTACGTCAGCGACTCCCCGTTCACCTCGTCCAACGTCTGCCCCGCGTACCCGTCCCCGGACACGGCGGCCGCCACCACGCGCACCACGTCGTCCACGGAGATGGCCTGCGTGTGCCGCTGGGTCCACTCCGGGAGGACCATCCACGGCAGCCGCTCCACGAGCGTCTTGAGGATTTCAAACGACGAGCCCCCCGGCCCCACAATCATCCCCGCCCGCAGCTCCGTCACCGGGATGCCCGTGGACCTCAGCACCTCGCCCACCTCCAGCCGGCTCTGCAGGTGGGGGCTGACGTGCCCCGTGGGCACCAGGCCGCCGAGGTAGACATTCCGCCGCACCCCCTTCTCCAGGCACCCCCGCGCGAAGTTGTCTGCCAGGAGCAGGTCCGCGTCGTGGAACGTGCCCTGGAACAGCTGGGTGGACGGCATCATGGAGTGGACGAGGTAGACGGCCGTGTCCGCCCCCTCGAGCGCGTCCGCCGTGCTCTTTGCAGAGAACAGGTCGGTCCCTCGCCACGAGGTACCCCCGGGCAGCGCACCGATGGGGCTGCGTGAGACTGCCACCCGCTCGCCCGGGCTGCCGGCCAGGGCGGACAGCAGCCTCGCCCCGATGAAGCCGCTGGCACCCGTGATGACAGTTCGCATCCCGGCACCCTAACGGATGCTCCGCGGGCGCGCCCCGACGTGCAGTAGCCTGGCCACGCTATAAACCCCTCCGGCCCGAGGCCGCCCCTTGCCCTGTCTTCCGCATCCAGCGCCCCGCTGCGCTTCATGGCGGGCGCACGCGCGGCGGTGGACGGCGTGCGCTTCGTCCTCTCCGAGCCGCGGCTGCGGTGGCTCGCTGCCGTCCCCATGGCGGTCCACGCCGCGCTGCTCGCGGGACTGGTGTGGGCAGGGGTGACGTACGCGGTCCACCCGCTCGGGGAGACGCTGTCAGGGCAGGTCCCGTCACTCCCGCCCTGGCTGGGCGGTGCGCTCAGTGCGGTGGCGCACGTCACCGCGCGGGTGCTCGTCCTGGGCTGTGCGCTGGTGGGCGCGGTGGTGACGGGCACCGTGCTGTGCGACCCGTTCTACGACCTGCTCTCCGAGCGCACCGAGCAACTGCTGCTCGGCCGCAGCGTGGACGGGCCCATGACGGTTGGCTCCGTCCTGTCTGGGATGGTGCGCGAGGCGGGGGCCGCGGCGTTCCGGTTCACCCTCTGGGCCATGGGGGCCCTGGTGCTTGGGCTGCTCTCCCTCACCCCGGCGGTGGTGGTGGCCGGGCCGCTCTCGTTTGCGTGGACGTGGCTGTTCGCCGCGTGGGAGTACTTTGCGCGCAGCTTCTCCCGGCACGGGCTGGGGGCGCTGGGTGGCCTGCGCGCGGCCGGGGCCAACAAGGCGGTGCTGCTGGGGTTTGGCGCCGTGGCGTCGGTGCTGTCGCTCTTCCCGTTCACGGCGCCCTTCCTCGTCGTGGGGGCCACGCAGGCCTACCTCGCGCTGGCCGCGCGGGGGGAGGCGCCGTCCCGGTTGTCGGGGGTGGACGCGGAGCGGCTGCGGCAGGTGCTCGCCGGGGGCCCCGGTTTTGACGCCGGTCGGCCCGCTCCCGAGCGTCCCATCCCATGTTCCCACCCCCCCGCCTCGCCGGCGCCCTGTTCGCCGGAATCAGACTGCTCGGCTGTGACGTCCTGACGCCCAACCCCGCCGCCGAGTGGCCGGAGGGCACGGTGGTTGCCGTGGACCTGGGAACGTCCGAGGGGGCCGTGCGAGACGTGTTCGGCGTCAACAAGACCCCCGTGTTGTCGCTGCGGACCGGCGGGCTGGTGGACGCCACGGCGCTCTAAACCGCGTTCGGCGTCAGCCAGGTGCGGCTGCACGACGTGGGGCTGGACGCGTGCAACGTCTACAAGGACGCCACCATCCGGGACCTCTCCGTCACGCCGCCCAGGGTGGTGAACGGCTGCAACCACCCGGACATCGTCAAGCGGCGCAGCTGGACCGTGAACGACACCTCGGCGGTGGACGACCCGGCCCACTACGACTTCACCAAGACGGACCTGCTGTTGGCGGCGGCGGCGCGCAGTGGGGCCCGCATCTACCTGCGCCTTGGCGGCAACGACAACGGGGGCCCCACCGACACGGGAGACGTGGCCTCCTTCGCGCGCGTCCACGTCAACCTGTACCGGCACGTCATTGGGCAGTTCAAGGCGGGGCCCGTGCCCCATGCCCCCGCCTTCGTGGAGGTGGGCAACGAGCCGGACGGCGCCTTCTGGCGCGGCGACCGCGCGGACTTCACCGCGGCGTACAACCTCGTCGTGGACGGGGTGCGGGCTGCGGCCGCGTCTTCCGGCAAGACCGTTCAAGTGGGAGGCGCCGACTTCACCGAGAGCATCCTCGACGCATTCTCGAAGTCCGGCAACGTGGCCAACGGCTTCATCGCCGGCGTCACCGCCGCCCGGCTGGATTTCTTCTCCGCCCACCACTACGACAGCTGCAGCGCGGCCACGCTCTCCGGCGCGGCCACCCGGCTGAAGGACTTCCGCGCCCAGCTCACCGCGCAAGAAGCGGCCAGCGTGCCGCTGCACCTGACCGAGTGGAACATCGGGCTCGGCAACACGTGCGACGCGGCGGACTTCGCCTCGGCGCAGTCCCAGTCATTCGCCAGCGGCTTCCTCACGCTGATGCAGGACGACAGCATACGGACGGCGCGCTCGGTGCGTGCAGGCCCTGCGAGGGTGCGGTGAAGCGGTGGCCCACGCCGTTCATCTATGCGTCCGAGCTGGCCATTGAGCCCAACGGTCGGCGCGCCTACTGCGTCCACGGCCTGGTCAATGGCATGCGCGGCAAGAACCACGGCCGAAACCTGCCGTATGCGGAGCAGGACGTGAGCACCGTGTGGAACATCGCGGACGGAGCGCTCGTCACCACCCTGGAGACTTCGCCCAGACTGGTCCAGTCCGCCGCGCGGCTGCCGGATGGCAGCGGACAGCTGTGCGCCCGGCACGGAAAGGCCTGGTACCTCCTGGCGCTCCCTTCGGGGGCATGCCTGGACTCGGACTCGTTTCCGTACGACTGGGACAAGGATGGACCCTCGCCGCAGGTGCTTCCGGGCGGCAACGTCCTGCTCACCCTCCAGGGAGGCAAGCTGGTGGTCTGGGACGTCGCGGCGAGGCGGAGACGGGCCACGCTGTGCGGGGCCGTGCACACGAAGGTGCTGGCGGTGGATGCGCGGGGCGAGCACTGCGTCTACCGGACGGCAGAAGGGCGGGCGTTCCTGGCGCGGCTGTCGGACGGAGAGGTCGTCCAGCAGCTGGAGGAATGCACCGGCGGGGAGGCCATCTCCTTCGCCGCGTTCGGCGCGCCCGGCCGCACCCTCGCGCTGGTGCTCGAGGGGCAGGCGGTGTGCACCGTGGCGCTCTGAGCGTCAGTGCACCGCGGGGGCGCTGCCGCGCAGCAGGAAGTACACCGCCACCCCCGTCACCGAGACGTACATCCAGATGGGCCACAGCACGCGCGTGACCTTCTTGTGCGTGTCAAACCGCTTCTTCCACGCGAAGTAGAAGGCGGAGAGCGCCAGCGGCACCACCGGGAGGGACAAGAGGACGTGGCTCGCGAGCACGGTGAGGTACAGGCCGCGGAAGTCCCCCGCGTACCTCGTGTCCCCGTGCACCGCGTGGTAGGCGAGGTAGCCCACCAGGAACAGCGCGGACGAGAGGAACGCGGACACCATGAAGTAGCGGTGGAGATCTTGCCGCTTGTTCTTCACCGCCATCCAGCCGCCCAGCAGCAGCAGCGCGGAGAGGCTGTTCAGCCCCGCATTCACCGCCGGCAAAAAGCGCAGGTCCACCCCCGCGCCCGCCGTCCCCTTCCGCACCAGCAGCAGGTACGCGAGCAGGGCCAGGGCGCCTGCCGAGGCGACGGCGTTGAAGACGAAGAAGTTCCGGTCGGAGGCGGGGGCGGGGGAGGTCTCGGTGGCCATGACGGCCTTCTCCTAACAGCCCGGATTCCGGGTTTCAGCCTGCCCGGTAGATCTTCCGCCGGGCCCGTGCGTTCCACCCCTCCATGACCCCCACCCACACCGCCCGACTCGGCCTGCTGCTGCTGCTCGCCGCCGCCCCCGCTGCGCTCGCGCAGGGGATGCTGCTCCCCACCCAGCCCGGGGCCCGGCCCCTCGCCCTCAAGCACCAGCGCGTCACCGCCTCGGTGAACGACGGGGTGGCACAGACACGGGTGGAGCAGGTGTTCGTCAACGACGGCGCCGCGCAGTTGGAGGCCCACTTCATCTTCCCGCTGCCCAAGGGGGCCGCGCTGTCCGAGTTCTACCTCTGGATGAACGGGCAGAAGGTGAAGGGGGAGCTGCTGGAGAAGGAGAAGGCCACCACCCTCTACGAAGGCATTGTCCGGCGGCTGGCGGACCCGGGGCTGCTCGAGTACCTGGACACGGACGTGTTCCGCGTGCGCGTATTCCCCGTGCCGGCGCGGGGGGAGCAGCGCATCGAGCTGGCGTTCAGCCAGGTGCTCGAGCAGCGCGGTGGCGTCTTCCGGTACCACTACCCGCTGGGGGCCACCGGGCGGGGGCAGCCGCAGGAGGTGCAGGCCCGCACCCGCAACGACTTCACCTTCACCGCGCAGCTGAAGACGCGGGCGGCGCTGAAGGCGGTGTACTCGCCCAGCCACGCGCTCGGCATCACGCGGAAGGGGGAGAACGAGGCCACCGCCGGCATGGAGACGCAGGGGGCGGACCTCAACCGGGACCTTGACCTCTACTTCTCCACCTCCGACCAACAGGTGGGCTTCTCGATGCTGAGCTTCAAGGAGGGCAGCGAGCCCGGATACTTCCTGGCGCTGCTGTCGCCGAAGGCGGAGGTGACCCCGGGCGAGGTGATGCCCAAGCGGGTGACGTTCGCCATCGACACCTCCGGGTCCATGCGCGGGCAGCGGATGGAGCTGGCGAAGGAGGCGCTCAAGTATTGCGTGACGCGGCTGGGGGAGAAGGACCGCTTCAACGTCATCCGGTTCGGGTCCGACGCGGAGTCGCTCTTCAACGCGCTGCTGCCGGCGAACAAGGAGAACGTGGACAAGGCGGTGGCGTTCGTGGGGCGGCTGGAGGCGGTGGGAGGGACCGCCATTGACGAGGCGCTGCGGCTGGCGCTCAAGGACAACGCGGAGGCCGGGACGGCGGACCCGCACCTGGTGATGTTCATCACGGACGGGCAGCCTACGGTGGGGGACACGGACGAGAACGTGATTGCCGCCCATTCGCGCGAGGGGCGCAAGCAGGGGACGCGCCTGTTCACCTTCGGCGTGGGGGAGGACCTCAACGCGCGGCTGCTGGACCGCCTGGCCGCGGAGGGGCAGGGCAGCAGCGAGTTCCTCCGGGACGGCAAGGAGTTCGAGCAGAAGGTGTCCGAGTTCTACGACCGCGTCTCCTCGCCGGTGATGACGGACCTGGAGCTGGAGCTGGCCTCCCTGGGCGCGTACGACGTGTACCCCCGCAAGCTGCCGGACCTGTTCCGCGGCGGGCAGCTGGTGGTGATGGGGCGGTACCGCGCCGCGGCCGAAGGAAAGGCCGTGCTGAAGGGGACGCTCAAGGGGGCGCGCCGGCAGCTGGACTACCCGGTGAAGCTGCCGGACAGCTCCACGCAGGAGGAGTTCATCCCGCGGCTGTGGGCCATCCGGAAGGTGGGCTTCCTGCTGGAGGAGATCCGCTTGCGCGGGGAGAAGCCCGAGACGCGGGACGAGGTCATCCAGCTGGCGAAGAAGTTCGGCATCGTCACGCCGTACACGAGCTACCTGGTGGCCGAGGACGTGCCGGTGGGCCCGGTGGGCAGCGTGCGGCCGCCCCCTCCTCCGCCCCCGGGCCACCCGCACTGGCACAACCGGCCCACCGAGGGGTCCACCTTCGGCGGCGGCAGTCCCTACCGGGGCGGGCTGGGTGCGCCCCCTTCGGCGGCGGCCCCGGCGCCCGCCATGCGGGCCGAGGCGCTGCAGGACTCGGTGGGCAGCGGCGCGGTGGCCATGTCCCGGGAGACCAAGCGGATGAAGGAGGCGGACCGGCCGGCGGACGGCGGCGCGGTGAAGGTGGCCTCGGGCCGGACGTTCCTGCTGCAGGGCGGCGCGTGGGTGCAGGCCGGGCTCAAGGCGGACGCGCGGAGGTTGCGGGTGAAGTTCATGTCCGCGGCATGGAGCGAGCTGCTGAAGCGCGCGCCGCAGCTGAAGGGGGCGCTGGCCCTGGGCGAGCGGGTGGTGCTGGAGGTGGCCCCCGGCCGCGTGGTGGAGGTGGGCCCGGAAGGCGAGGAGAAGGCGGAGGCGCTCAGCGGCTTCCTCCGCTGACGTCCCCGGGAGACAGGGGAGGGACCACGGGCTCCCGCACCACCGCGTGCGGGGGCTTGTCGTCTCTCAGGCCCAGGAGCGCGGGGTGGCGGAGCTTCCCGTCGGATGTCCACTCGGTGAAGGCCACCTGCACGACGAGCCGGGGGGAAGACCAGGCAATGTCCGTCCGCATGGGCTGCTGGACCTGGGTGGTGTCCGGGTCCAACCCGGTGGCCACTGCGCGCAGCGTGATGTCCCGGTCCGACAAGGTCCCGAGCACGCGCTCGCCGTCGCACGCCGGCAGCGCGGCCATTCCCTCGTAATTCAACCGGTGCGCCGCCTCGAGCCGCGTTTCATCCGGGGCCAGCACGGGCAGCCCCCTCCGGATGATGTCTCCCACCGTCGTCGCCATGACCGTCCCCCTGACACTGCCGAAGGTAGGGGCGGGTGCCCGCCCAGGGAGGCAGGCCACGCGGGTGGGCCGGCCGGCCGCATGGCGCACGGGGTGCCGGGTGACGGGAGGGCCCCGCGGTTGACGCAGGCCATTGGGATGCACCCCAGGTTGAAGGGCATGGCATGGCTCAGGAAGCGGAAGGTGAAGCGGACCCGGACGCCGCCGCTGCGCCCGGTGCACCAGACGGAGCGGCTCAGTCACTTCAACGGCCAGGGACGCCCGTTGCACGGCAGCAGCCCCTCGAGCGAGCGTCCCGGGGAGGCAGACGAGGGCAGCCTGCAGCCGGGGACGGGAGGCCCTGGGGGACCGCTCGAGGCGGAGGCGCACAAACGGGAAAACCCCGCGCCGGAGCCGGCCGAGGCCGAGAACGCCGGGCGGGGCAGGGGGGAATTCGCCGAGCAGCGGTAGGCGGTCTTGCCGCAGTACCGGCTGGGCTACCCGCAGAGCGAACCGGGTGAGCCTGGACGGCGTTGAAGCGGCCCGTGGGGTAGGGCCACCCGTCCGGCGTGCTTGAAACCGTCCCGGCGGCTGGACGGTTTGCCTCCGGCAGAGTGTGCGAGGCGTGCGCCGGGTGGCCGCCCGCAGCGCAAGGGCGTGGGCCCGTCGGAGGGGATCAACGCGCGCTGAGGCTTGTCCTTACACGGTCGGCGCCAACGCCCGTTTCGGTGCTCGCGGTACCTGCCGTACGCACAAGGGGATGCCGCGGGACATGCCGTGGCCAATCACCTTGGCCCCGCGGTGGCCGCAGGACGGGGCCATGGCCGCAGTGGCGCACTGGAAGCAGTCGAACAGGTGCTCCCGCCCGTCCTGCTCCACGCGGATGAGCCGGTGGTAGGCCAGACCGCAGACCTCGCACCGCTCCATGGTTACTGCACCACCGGCAGCCCGGCCTCGCCGGCGCTCTCGCGGAACGGGCCCATGGCCCCGGCCTGCTCGGAGGAGGTCCTGGCGATTTTGTTGTACACGCCCAGGACGAGGAGCGTGGGGGCCCACTGGCCATTGAAGTGGGCCCACGCCTTGCGCCCGGCAAGCTGCAGCCCGAGCGATACCGCCATGGAGCCCAAGGCGAGGTTCAGGAACGCCATGGAGGGGATGCTGCGAACCGTCTTTTCCTCTATTTGCCCGGTTTTCATGGGGACAGGGTGGACACGGCCTTCCGGGTTGGCTTGCCCGGCCGGTCGCGCATAGTGTCTCAAGCCGTCCGCCGTGCTGCTCGAACCCGACCATCTGCTGTGGGAAGACACCCTCCGGGACGACCTGCTGCTGGAGGTGGGAGAGGACGGGGTCATCCTGGGGGCGCCCAGGAAGGGAACGGCGGGCGAGGTGCGCCGGCTGCCCGGGCGGGTGCTGCTGCCGGGGCTCGTCAACGCCCACAGCCACGCCTTCCAGCGGCTCATCCGCGGCTGCACCGAGTACGTGGCGGCCGGTGCGTTGGCGGACGACTTCTGGAGCTGGCGCGAGCTTATGTACCGCGCCGCCGAGACGCTCACGCCGGAGGAGGTCCATGCCTCGGCGCGGCAGGTGTTCGTGGAGATGGCGCGGGCGGGCATCACCACGGTGGGGGAGTTCCACTACCTGCACCACCAGCCGGATGGCACCCCCTACGGGGAGCCCAACCTGCTGTCCGCGCAGGTGGTGCGCGCGGCCCGGGAGGTGGGGCTGAGGGTGGTGTTGCTCAGGGTGGCCTACGCGCGGGCGGGGTACCAGAAGCCGGCCAACCCGCGGCAGCGGCGCTTCATTGACCCCGGCCCGGACGTGGCGCTGGAGGCCCTGGCGGCGCTGCGTTCTGAATTCCAGGGGGACGCCGCGGTGAGCGTGGGGCTCGCCCCGCACAGCGTGCGCGCGGTCCCGGCGGAGTGGCTGCAGCAGTTCGCGCGCCTGCCAGCGGACGTGCCGGTCCACATGCACGTGGCGGAGCAGCCCGCGGAGATTGTTGCGTGCACCGCCGAGCACGGCCTCCGCCCGGTGGAGCTGCTGCAGCAGCTGGAGCTCTTGCGGCCCCAATTCACCGCGGTGCATGGCATCCACCTGTCCGCGGATGAAATCGAGGCGCTGGGGCGCGCGCGCGCCACGGTGTGCGCCTGTCCCTCCACGGAGCGCAACCTGGGAGACGGGGTGGTGCCGGCGGACGCGCTCTTGCGCGCCGGGGCGCACCTGGCGCTGGGCTCGGACAGCCAGGCCCACGTGGACCTGCTGATGGAGCTGCGGCAACTGGACGGCCACCTGCGGCTGCTTCGGCTGCGGCGCGCGGTGCTGGACCCGGGGCTGGGGCAGCCGTCCGGGCTGGCGCTGCGGCTCTTGCAACTGGCCACTGCGGGCGGGGCGCGCAGCCTGGGGCTGCCGGTGGGGCGGCTGGCGGTGGGGGCGCCCGCGGACTTCTTCACCGTGGACCTGGACCACCCTTCGCTGGTGGGGGTGCCGCCGGACCGGCTGCTGTCCGGGGTGGTGTTCGCGGCGGAGCGGCAGGCGGTGCGCGAGGTGGCGGTGGCGGGCAGGTTCATCGTGGAGGAGGGGCAGCACGCGCTGCAGGAGGCCGCGGTGCAGGGCTTCCGCACGGTGGCCCGGAGGGTGTTCTCGTGAGCATGGAGCAGGGGCTGAAGGAGACGTTGCGGCAGCTGGTGGCGGTGGACACCACGTCCTCGCGGTCCAACGCCCCGCTGGTGGACCTGCTGGAGCCGCGGCTTTCGGCGCTGGGCTTCCGCTGCGAGCGGATGGCCTGGGTGGACGCGGCCGGGGTACCCAAGGTGAACCTGCTGGCGCGCTACGGAAGCTTCGAGGTGGCGCGGCTGGCGCTGGTGGGCCACACGGACTGCGTCCCGTACGACCCGGCGTGGACGGACGCGCTGAACCTGACCGAGCGCGGCGGGCGGCTGTACGGCCGCGGGGCGTGTGACACCAAGGCCTTCATCGCCTGCGCGCTGCACGCGGTGGAGCGGGTGCGGCGGGACGGGCTGCTCGTGATGTTCACCGCGGACGAGGAGGTGGGGTGCGTGGGGGCGCGCAAGCTGGTGGACGCGTCCACCGGCAAGGCGCGGTACGCCATCGTGGGGGAGCCCACGTCGCTCACGCCCATCCGGGCGCACAAGGGGTACTGCCTGGCGGAGGTGGAGGTGCGCGGCAAGGAGGGGCACAGCGCGTACCCGGACACCGGTGCGTCTGCCATCTTCCGCGCGGCGCGCTTCCTGGAGCAGCTGGAGAAGCGGAGCCTGGGGGAGCTGCGGGCGGTGCCGCTGCAGGATGCCGCGTTCGACCCGCCGTACACCACGGTGAACGTGGGGCTCATCAACGGCGGCAAGGCGAAGAACGTCATCCCGGGGCGGTGCCGCTTCATCGTGGAGTGGCGGCCGCTGCCTACTCAGGACGTGGACCACGTCACGCGGATGCTCGAGGACATCGTGGCGGAGCTGCGGCGCTCGGACACCTCCCTGGAGGTGGACATCCAGGTGCACCGCGAGGACCGGGGCGTGGACACGTCCCCCGCGTCCGAGGTGGTGAAGTTCTTGGCCGCCCAGTCCGGCAACGCGCCGTCAACGGTGGCGTTCGGGACGGAGGCGCCGCACCTGACGGCGCTGGGGGCGGAGACGGTGGTGTTCGGCCCCGGGGACATCAAGAACGCGCACCAGACCGGCGAGTTCGTCCCCGCGGACGAGCTGGTCCGCTGCGAGGCCATCCTGGAGAAGGCCCTGGAGCACTTCCTGTCGTGAAGCTGCACTTCGAGCTGCAGGCGGAGGACCCGGTGGGGGCGCGGGCGGGGCTCGTCCACACGCGCCGGGGCACGGTGGAGACGCCGCTCTTCATGGCGGTGGCCACCCACGCCAACATCCGGAACATGTCCGTGGAGGACGTGAAGTCCACGGGCTCACCGGTGGTGCTGGGGAACACCTACCACCTGATGCTGCGCCCGGGCGCGGAGGTGTTCCGGAAGTTCGGCGGCATCCACGGCTTCATGCAGTGGGACGGGCCGGTGCTGACGGACTCGGGCGGCTTCCAAATCTTCTCCCTGCCGTCCGACCGGACCATCACGGAGAAGGGGGCGCTGTTCCGCAGCTTCTACGACAACAGCCGCCAGATGCTGTCCCCGGAGGTCTCCATCGCCATGCAGCAGGCGATAAACTCGGAGATCATGATGGTGCTGGACGTCTGCATCGACAGCACCTCGGACGAGAAGACCACGCGCGAGGCGATGGAGCGGACGCACCGGTGGGCGCTGCGGTCCCTGGCCGCGCGGGACGCGGTGGAGACGGGACAGGCGCTCTTCGCCATTGTCCAGGGCGGCGTCTTCCCGCACCTGCGGGGCGAGTCCGCGGAATTCCTGGTGCGCCACCCGTTCGACGGCTTCGCCATTGGCGGCCTGGCGGTGGGTGAGACGAAGCTGGAACTCCACACCATGACGGAGCGCGCCGCCCGGCAGCTTCCGAGGGACAAGCCGCGCTACCTGATGGGCGTGGGGACGCCCATGGACCTGCTCGAGTGCGTCCGCCGCGGCGTGGACATGTTCGACTGCATCATCCCCACCAAGATGGCGCAGCAGGCCTACGCCTACACCTTCCGGGGGCTGGTGCGGGTGACGCGGCAGGTCTTCAAGCTCGGGGACGAGCCGATGGACCCGGAGTGCCGCTGCCCGGTGTGCACGCGCTACTCGCTCGCGTACCTGCACCACCTGATGAAGGGGAAGCACACGCTCGGGTCCCGGCTGCTGTCCATCCACAACCTCGCCCACTACCGGGAGCTGACCCGGCGGATGCGCGCCGCGGTGCTGGCCGGCACGTTCGAGCAGCT
>VGRA01000015.1 GCA_016875515.1 Deltaproteobacteria bacterium
CGAAGCAGGTGATGCCCTTGTGCTTCCTGGCCTTATCCACCGTGGCGAACACGGTGTACTGGTCCGCGTGGCCGCCGTTGGTGATGAACTGCTTGGCGCCGTTGAGGACGTAGAAGTCCCCCTCGCGCCGCGCGGTGGTCTGCATGCCGGCCACGTCCGAGCCGTTGGAGGGCTCGGTGAGGCAGAAGGAGGCCAGCCTCGGCTGCTCCGTGAACGGGGTGAGCAGCCGCTTCTTCTGCTCCTCCGTCCCGCCCAGCTCGATGGGCAAGAGCGCCAGGTCGTTGGCGATGATGGAGGTGGTGATGCCGGGGCAGCCCCACGACAGCTCCTCGGTGACGATGGCCTGCGCCAGGTGCGACAGCTCCGCGCCGTTGCACGAGGCCGGGATGGTCATGTTGAGGAGCCCCACCTCGTGCGCCTTCTGCAGCACGTCCCGCGGGAAGGTGGAGTGCTCGTCGTAGGGGGCGGCCTTGGGGCGCATCTCCTCGCGGGCAAACTTCCGGGCCATCTCCTGCAGGGCGCGCTGTTCCTCGGTGAGCTGGAAATCCATGGTGCGAAAGGCTCCTGTCGTGCGTGGGAACGGTCCGGCGTGGACGGGTGCCTAGCACGCCCCGGCATGGGACGCAGGGGGAGGACAGCGCCCGGGCGTGAGGTGCGCGACTGGAAGGGATGAATCCGGCTCAACCCACGACGATGCCGGCGAGCACGTCCTCCAGCTGGCGGGAGAGCCGCCGCTCGGCGCACCACGTGCGCAGCGCAGGCAGGTCCACCGGCTCGTTGCGCTTCAGCAGGTGCTGGAGGTCGGAGCGCGACTTCTCGCCCCCGGCATACAGCTTGAACCCGATGAGCGGAAACAGCCCGGTGATGCGGAGGTTGCTGCCCGGCTCGAGCGGCATGGACGAGGCAAGCGCATCCCGCACCAGTCGGGGAAACCCTCCGGCGGGCGAGTTGTCGAAGTTCACCACATGGACGCGGTCCGCGCCGGGGGCATGGATGTCCATGACGCCGCCGAGCGGGTCCTGGGGATCAGGCTCGCGGAGCTCCACCTCCAGCCCTGTCCCACGCAGCACCTGCGCCAGCACCCGCATCTGGGACGGCTCCACCGCGACGGCCAGGTCGAGGTCCTCGGTGGCACGCGCGTAGCGGTGCGCGGCCATGGCCAGCGCCCCGATGACGACCGTCTCGACCCCCTGCGTCGCAAGCGCCCCGGTCACCTTCGACGCAAGCTCGAGCGTGGCGTCTGCGGTCTCCTCGCCGATCACGGGGCCGCCCCCTCGCGCTCGGCGGCTTCCGGCACCCCGAAGCGCGCCTGGACGTACCGGAGCCGGGCGCCCAGGCGGAGCGCCAGGCGCATCCGCTCCCGGACGGTCATCCGCGCGAGCCGCTCCAAGGCCCCGGCCTCGGACGCATCCGCGGACGCGCTCGGGCGGGTGAGCTGGAACTGGGGCTTCTTCTCCTTGGACATGGCGCCCGAGGAGGATAGCCAACGGCTACTTCTTCGGCACTTTCTCCCAGTCCTTCAGGAACTTCGCGATGCCAGCGTCGGTCAGCGGGTGCTGGGACAGCTGCTGGATGACGCTGAAGGGCACCGTGGCCACGTCCGCCCCCAGCCTGGCCGACTGCAGCACGTGCACCGGGTTGCGGATGGAGGCCACCAGCACCTGCGTCCGGTAGTCATAGTTCCGGAAGATGCTGATGATGTCCGCGATGAGCTCCATCCCGTCCTGGGAGATGTCATCCAGGCGGCCGACGAACGGGGAGACGTAGGTGGCCCCCGCCTTGGCGCACAGCAGCGCCTGGTTGGCGGAGAAGCAGAGGGTCACGTTGGTGCGGATGCCCACGGCGGTGAGCGCCTTGACCGCCTTCATCCCCTCCACGCCCATGGGGATCTTCACCACCACGTTGTCGTGGATCTTCGCCAACTGCCTGCCCTCGGCAATCAGCCCCGGGGCATCCAGCGAGACCGCCTCCGCGCTGATGGGGCCATCCACGATGGAGCAGATCTCCCGGATGGTCTCTTCCAGCGGCCTGCCCACCTTGGCGAGCAGCGAGGGGTTGGTCGTCACGCCGTCCACGCAGCCCATCTCCCAGGCCGCGCGGATCTCTTTCACGTCTGCAGTGTCGATGAAGAATTTCATGGGTCAGGTCCCGGCGGGTTTAACGTGCCGCCGCATGGCTAGCACGCCTCGCCGCCAACCGAAACGAACTCTTCACGCTGCCAGTAGTCTCTCTTCAGCCCCGGACGACGCCGTCGCCTGGGGCCGGGAGGTGCTGGAGGCGGAGGCCGCCGCCATCCGGCAGGTGACGGCGCGGCTGGATGGGCGCTTCGCGGAGGCTGTGGCCTGGCTGCAGGGCTGCACCGGCGCCGTGGTGGTGACCGCCATTGGGAAGCCGGGGTTCGTGGCCCAGAAGCTGTCGGCCACGCTCGCCTCCACGGGCGTGCGCTCCTTCTATCTGCACCCGGCGGAGGCGGTGCACGGGGACCTCGGGCGGGTGGCCGCGGGGGACGTGGTGCTGGCGCTCAGCAACAGCGGCGCCTCCGAGGAACTGCTCCGGCTCCTCCCCGCCTTCAAGCGGCTGGGAGCGAAGGTGATTGCGCTGACCGGGGACCCGCAGAGCGGGCTCGCCCGCGGGGCGGACCTGGTGCTGGACATCGGCCGCGTGGAGGAGGCCTGTCCCCTGGGGCTCGTCCCCACCGCCTCCTCCGCGGCGCTGCACGCGCTCTCGGACGCGCTGGCCATGGCGCTCACCCGCGCCCGCCGCTTCACCCAGGACGAGTACGCGCAGTTCCACCCGGGCGGGAAGCTGGGCCGGCAGGTGATGCAGGTGCGGGAGCTCATGCGCACGGGGGACGCCATCCCCGTGGTGAGGGCCACCGCGCCGCTCTCGGAAGGCGTGGCGGTGATGACGCGCACCCCGGGCCGCCCCGGCGCCACGCTGGTGGTGGACGGCAAGGGGCGCATGGTGGGCATCTTCACGGACGGGGACCTGCGCCGGCACGTGGAGAAGGGCAAGCCGCGCTTCGACGTGACCATGCGCGAGGTGATGGGGAAGCATCCCCGCAGCCTGGCCCCGGAGCAGAAGGTGGTGGCCGCCGTGGCGCTCATGCGCGAGACGCGCGTGGACCAGCTCCCCGTGGTGGACGGGGCCGGCAAGCCGGTGGGCCTGCTGGACGTGCAGGACCTGCTGGCAGCCGGCTTCGTCTGAGGGACTACTTCGCCTCCGCCAGCTTCGCCTCCAGCTTCGCCGCCCCCGCGGCGTCCCCCTTGCCGCGCAGCGCGTCCGCCAACTGCTGAACCGAGGCGCGCGAGGTGGCCACCGCCACACCGAAGACGCGGTCCGCCATGGGCTGACGGTTGAGCCCCAGCAGCGCCCACGCCATGCCCGCCTGCACGCGGCCATCCTGCGCGCTGTAGGGCATCACCGCCTTGTAGAGCTCCAGCGCCGGGTCGAACCGGCCGGCGGCGAGGTGCCCCTCCGCCTCGTCCACCTTCTTCGCCACGTCCGCCTGCACCTCCGGGCGCTGCGCCGCCTGCTGGAACGCGGCCACCTGCTCGGCCGACAGCGGCGGGGGCGCACCGGCCGGGGACGGCGGCGCGGGCGGGGGCGCGGCGGCGGCCACGCGGGCCTCCGCCAGCTTCGAAAGCCCCCCGGCGTTCTTCGCCGCCTGCGCGCGGGCGCCGAGCGCACGGGCCCGGTCCACCCGCGCCGAGGCCGGGTGGCGCTGCACGTACCGCTCGAAGTCGCTCCGCGCCTGCTCCAGCGACGCGGGGTCGTCCCCCTTCGTCTCCAGCAGCAGCACCCCTTCCCCGAACAGCGCCTCCTCGTACGCGTCTGCCACGTCCAGCACCGCGCCGTAGGCAGCGAGCGCGCCCTCAGGCCGGCCGGCCAGGTGGTGCACGTGGCCCGCGAGCGCCTGCACCTCGAGCACCGGCTCCAGGGACGCGCGCAGGCACGCGAGCGCCTCGGGCAGCTTCCAGGCGTCCGCCCGGGCCAGCGCCTCCTTCAGCGTGGGCGGGGACTCCCCGCACTTCGGCGCAGGCGGCGTCTTCGACGCGAAGGCCTTCTTGCGCAGCGCCACGTAGCGGGCACGCACCGGCTCCGACGCCTTCACCGCCTCGGCGAAGTACGTGAGCGCCTCGTCCCGCCGGCCCTGGTTCCAGTACAGCTTGCCAATGGCCGCGGACACCTCGAAGGGCTTGTCCTTCCCCGCCAGCCCCAGCTCCTCCACCTGCTTGAGCAGCGCCTCGGGCGTGGGCGGCGGCTCGCCTGCGGGCGGGGGCGCGGCGGGGGCAACGGACAACAGGGAGGACAGCAGGAGGGACGCGGTGCTCATGGCAGGGAGGGAGGCGGGGCGCAGCGCAGCACGCCGCCGGGCGGGAGGTGACGGAGCAGCTCGTCCATGGTGTGGGCGAGTAACGGGTGGACCGCCCAGGGCGCCACCTCCACGAGCGGCTCCAGCACGAAGCGGCGGCGGTGCAGCTCCGGGTGCGGCACGGTGAGCCCCGGCTCGTCCACCACCCGCTCGCCGTACAGCAGCAGGTCCAGGTCCAGCGTGCGGGGCCCCCAGCGCTCGCGGCGCACGCGGCCGGAGAACCGCTCCAGCTCCCGCAGGCGCCCCAGCAGCGCCGCGGGCTCCACCTCCACCTGCGCCACCAGCACGGCGTTGAGGTAGTCCGGCTGCTCGGGTCCCACGGCGGATGTCTCGTACAGGGACGAGCAGGCGGACAGGCGCACGCCCGGCGTGGCGGCGAGCCCGCGCAGCGCCGCGTCGACGTGCGCCGCCCGGTCCCCCACGTTGCTGCCGAGCGCGATGTAGGCGGTCTCGCTCACGCGGCGACAACGGGGTTGGACAGCATGCCGATTCCCTCGACCTCAATCTCCACCACGTCCCCGGCGAGCAGCCTGCCCACGCCCGCGGGGGTGCCGGTGCTGATGAGGTCCCCGGGCATGAGCGTCATGGCGTGGCTGATGAAGGACAGCAGCTCCGCGGGCGGGAACACCATGTCCCCCGTCTGCCCGTCCTGCCGCACCTGCCCGTTCACCCGGGCCAGGACGCGCGCGTCCTTCCACAGCGCAGACGTGGCCGGCACCAGCCACGGCCCCACGCAGCAGAAGGTGTCGTAGGACTTGGCGCGCGTGTGCTGGACCTCCCGCCGCTGGATGTCCCGGGCCGTCACGTCGTTCACGCACGTCAGCGCCACGATGGCCGCCGCCGCCTCCTCCGGGGAGGCGTTCTTCAGCCGCTTGCCCACCACGAGCCCCAGCTCCGCCTCGTGCTGCACGTCCTCGCTCACTGCAGGCAGCAGGATGGGACTGCCCGGGCCGTTGAGGGAGGAGGGCGCCTTCAGGAACAGCAGCGGCTCGGCGGGGACGGGCTTGCCCATCTCGGCGGCGTGCTTGCGGTAGTTCTGCCCCACGCACACCACCTTGGAGGGCTGCACCGGAGCGAGCAACTGCACCTCGGTGACGGGCACCGGCGCCCCCGCGGCCACGCCCCCCTCCCACGGCGCCCCGGACAGCGGCTGCACGCCCACCCCCTGCATCCGCCCCCAGCGCTCCACCCCGTCCAGCGCGAGGCGGATGTACCTCACGGCCTCACCTTCAGCCCGAGCACGTCCGCCATGTCGTACAGCCCCGCGGGCTTGCCGGCCACCCACTTCGCCGCCCGCAGCGCCCCGTGCGCGAACTGCTCGCGGCTGCTCGCGCGGTGGGTGAGCTCCACGCGCTCCCCCTCGCCGAAGAAGTACACGGTGTGCTCCCCCACCACGTCCCCGCCGCGCAGCGCCTGGATGCCCAGGTGGGACTCGCCGCGCACCCCGGTCTCCCCCTGGCGGGCGGTGACGAAGTCGGACGGCGAGCGCCCCAGCGCGGAGGCAATCTGCTCGGCCATGCGCAGCGCGGTGCCGGACGGCGCGTCCTTCTTGTTCCGGTGGTGCGTCTCCAGGATCTCCACGTCGAAGCTGCCGCCCAGCACCTTCGCCAGCTGCGCCGCAACCTGGATGACCAGGTTGACGCCCACCGACATGTTGGGGGCCATCACCACGGGGATGCGCCTGGAGCACTCGGCCACCGCGGCGCGGGCCGCCGGGGAGAAGCCGGTGCTGCCCACCACCAGCCCCACGCCCGCCTCCGCGCAGGCGCGCGCGTGGGCCACCGAGGCCTCCGGCGAGGTGAAGTCGATGACCACCTGCGCCTGGCGCTCCCCCTTGCCGAGCGCCTTCGCCAGGCTGTCATCCACCGGGACCTCCAGCATCCCCAGCTTGCAGGCGAGCCCCGCGTCCAGCCCCACCGCGGCGCTGCCCACCTTCTCGGTGGCGCCCACGACGTCCAACTCCATGTCGTCCCGGACGAGGCGCAAGAGCGTGCTCCCCATCCGGCCCGTCACTCCGGTGATGACCGTTCGAACCATGATGGGCATGGCCTCTTAGCACCCCGGCCGTTAAGTGGCGTCCCCGTGCACGCAACCCGCCTCGTCTCCGCCCGCACCCACAACCTGAAGGACGTCTCGCTGGAGCTGCGCGAGGGGGAGCTCGTGTGCCTCACCGGCGTCTCCGGCGCGGGCAAGTCCAGCCTCGCCCTGGACACGCTGTACGCGGAGGGCCAGCGGCGCTTCGTGGAGAGCTTCAGCCCGTACGCGCGGCAATTTCTGGAGCGGCTGGAGCGTCCGCCCATGGATGGGCTGGAGCCGGTGGCCGCCGGCATTGCCGTGGACCGCAAGTCTCCGGTGAAGAGCGCGCGCTCCACCGTGGCCACGCTGGCGGACGCCGAGGCCTGGTTCTCCGCGCTGTTCACCCGCGAGGCCATCCCCACCTGTGACGCCTGCGGCATGCAGGCCCGCTGGTCCACGCCGGCCGAGGCTGCCGCGCGCGCCCTGGCCGCCCACGCCGGGCGCAAGGCCGTCCTCACGTTCCCGCGCGCCATGGCGGACGTGGCGCAGTTCCTCGAGGCCCGCGAGGCGCTCCTCCGGGACGGCTTCCACCGGCTGTGGGTGCAGGGCGAGGTGAAGCCGCTCGAGTCCCTCCGCCCCGCGGAAGCCATGGGCGCCGCGGGCCGCGCTGAGGTGGTGGTGGACCGCGTCGTGCTGCAGCCCTCCGCCCGCTCGCGGCTGGTGCAGGGGCTGGAGCAGGCGTGGGACCACGGGTCCGGCGAGGCGGGGCTGCAGGTGCTCGCGGAGGGGGAGCTGCCCGCCGCCTGGGTGCCGCTGCGCCGGGGGCTCGCGTGCCCCTCGTGCGCCCGCGCCTTCGAGCCCGCCCCCACGGGGCTGTTCAGCTACCAGTCCCCGGTGGGGGCCTGCCCCACCTGCCGCGGCTTCGGCCGGACGCTCGGCATTGACTGGGACAAGGTCATCCCTGACCCGGAGAAGACGCTGGCCGGCGGCGCCGTCCGGCCGTGGAGCGGCAACAGCACCACCTGGGAGCGCGAGCTGCTCCGGGACTTCTGCCGCCGCAAGCGCATCCCCCTGGACGTGCCCTGGCGCGCACTGCCGGAGGGTGCGCGAAAGGCGGTGCTCGAAGGAGAAGGGGACTGGGAAGACGACGGCCGGGTCTACCCGGGCGTGACACGCTGGTTCCGCTGGCTGGAGGGGCGCACCTACAAGATGCACGTCCGCGTACTGCTCTCGCGCTACCGCGCCGCCACGCCCTGCGCGGACTGCGGCGGCGCGCGGCTGAACACGAGGGCGCGGGCCTACCGCGTGGGCGGGCTGGACCTGGGCGGCTGGCACGCGTTGGAGGTGGCAGACGCGGCGGCGCGGCTGCGTACCCTCGCAGCCACGGGACAGGGGGAGTTGGCCCGGCGCGAGCTGCTCTCGCGGCTCGCTTACCTCGAGCGCGTGGGGCTGGGGTACCTGGCCCTGGACCGGCCCGCGCGCACCCTGTCCGGGGGCGAAGCGCAGCGCGTCTCGCTCACCGCGGCGCTGGGCAGCAGCCTCTCCGGCGCGCTGTTCGTGCTGGACGAGCCCACCGTGGGGCTCCACCCCGGGGACGTACCGCCGCTCGCCGCCGCGCTGCGGGACCTGGCCGCCCGCGGCAACATCGTGCTCGTGGTGGAGCAGGACCCGCACGTCATCTCCACCTCCGACCGCGTCATCGAACTCGGGCCCGGCGCGGGCCAGCACGGCGGCACGGTCTGCTTCGACGGGACGCCTTCGCAGCTGGCGCAGCGCAAGGACCTGCACACCGGCCGGCTGCTCTCCGGCGCAGGCCACGCGCCGCGGAAGCGCCGCACGCCCCGCGGCCACCTGCAGGTGAAGAACGCGCGCGCCCACAACCTGGCCGGCGTCACGGTGGAGGTGCCGCTGGGTGTGCTGTGCGTCATCACCGGGCCGTCCGGCTCCGGCAAGAGCACGCTGATGGAGCAGGTGCTGTACCGGACGCTCGCGCGCCGCCGCGGCGTGAAGGACGTGGAGGCGCCGGGGGCCGTGGACGTGGTGGAGGGGGACGAGGGGGTGGGCGAGGTGGTCCACGTGGACCAGTCCCCGCTCGGCCGCACCAGCCGCGGCAACGCCGTCACCTACGTCAAGGCGTGGGACCGTTTCCGCGAGCGCTTCGCCGCCGAGCCGGACGCCGCCATCCGCGGGCTCACCCCGGCCTCCTTCAGCTTCAACGTGGCGGGCGGCCGCTGCGAGGCCTGCTCGGGCGAGGGGGCGGAGACGGTGGAGATGCAGTTCCTCGCGGACGTCTCCCTCACCTGCCCCTCCTGCCGCGGCCGCCGCTTCAAGGAGGAGGTGCTCTCGGTGCGGCACCGCGGCTTAACCGTCTCGGACGTCCTCGGGCTCACGGTGGACGGGGCGCTCGCCCACTTCGCGGACGACGCGGGCGTGCAGCGCGCCCTCTCGCCGGTGTCGAAGCTGGGGCTGGGCTACCTCCCGCTCGGCCAGCCGCTCTCCACCCTCTCGGGCGGCGAGGCGCAGCGGCTCAAGCTGGCGCGCGCCATGTCTGCCGCACCCGCCAAGGGCACGCTGCTGCTGCTGGACGAGCCCTCCGCCGGGCTGCACGACGCGGACGTAGAGAAGGTCATGGCGGCGCTCCATGACCTGGTGGACGCGGGGGCGAGCGTGCTGCTGGTGGACCACGACGTCACCGTCATGCGCGGGGCGGACGCGCTCGTGGACCTGGGGCCGGGCGGCGGCCGCAACGGCGGGCGGCTGGTGGCGCAGGGGACGCCGGAGGTGGTGGCCTCCGCGGAAGGGGCCACCGCCGAGGCGCTCCGCGCGACGCTGCTCCCCGCTGCCCGGGACCGCAAGAACGTCCATGCGCCCGTGCGCGCCATCGAGGTGAGCCACGCCCGCGAGCACAACCTGCGGGACGTCTCCACCTCCATCCCCCTGGGGAAGCTGGTGGTCATCACCGGGCCCTCCGGCTCGGGGAAGAGCTCGCTCGCGTTCGACGTGGTGTTCGCGGAGGGACAGCGCCGCTTCCTCGAGACGCTTTCACCGTATGCGCGGCAGTTCCTCCCCGCCCTGCCCCGCCCGGACGTGGACCGCGTGACGGGCATTCCCCCGGCCATCGCGCTGGAGCAGCGCACCTCGCGCGCGGGCGGCACCAGCACCGTGGCCACGGTGACGGAGGTGTCCCACTACCTGCGGCTGCTGTTCGCCCGGCTGGGGGTGCCCCACTGCCCGCGGGACGGAACGCCCATTGCGGCGCTCTCCCCGGACGCGCTCTTCGGCCGGCTGCAGGCCCTCCCGGGCAAGCGGCAGTTGCTCGCCCCCGCGGTGCGCGGCCGCAAGGGGACGTGGCTGGAGGTGTTCAACCAGGCGGCCCGGGCCGGGCATGCGCGGGCCCGGGTGGACGGTGCGTGGGTGGAGACGGACGACCCGCCGCGGCTGCAAAAGACGAAGGAGCACGACGTGGACGTGCTCCTCTACGAGGGGCCGCTGAAGGACCTGCCGCGCGCGCTGCTGGACCGGGCGCTCTTGTGGGGCGAGGGGGCGGTGAAGGTGCGCCAGGGGGACGAGGAGTCGCTCTGCTCGGCGGCGCGCAGCTGCCCGGCGTGCGGCTTCTCCGTGCCGGAGCTGGATCCCCGCTGGTTCAGCTTCAACACGCGGCAGGGGCGCTGCGAGGCCTGCGAGGGGACGGGCGTGGCGGGCGGGCCGGCAGCCCTGGCGGAGGGCGAGACGGACCGCTGCGGCACCTGCGAGGGCTCGCGCCTGGCCCCCATCCCGCGCGCGGTGAAGCTGCGGGGGCACGCGTGGGCGTCGCTCGCGCAGCGCAGCGTGGCGGGGGCGCTGCAGGAGGTGCGCCGCTGGAGGTTCCACGGCGACGAGGCGCTGCTCGGGGACACGGCGAAGGCGGAGCTGCTCCGGCGCCTGGAGTTCCTGGAGAAGGTAGGGCTGGGCTACCTGTCCCTGGACCGCAGCGCGGCCACGCTGTCCGGCGGCGAGATGCAGCGGCTGCGCCTGTCCGCGCAGTTGGGGGCGGGGCTCACCGGCGCGCTGTACGTGCTGGACGAGCCCACCATTGGCTTGCACCCGCGAGACACGCAGCGGCTGCTGGAGAACCTCCGCGCTCTGGTGGACACCGGCAGCAGCGTGCTGGTGGTGGAGCACGACACCGACACGCTCAAGGCGGCAGACCACCTCCTGGACCTGGGTCCCACGGGCGGGCGCGGCGGCGGGCGCATCGTGGCTGAGGGGCCACCTGCCAAGGTCCTCGAGCACCCGGAGTCCCCGACGGGCATTGCCTTGCGCGCAGGCGAGTGGGAGCCCGGGCCCGGGCGCGGCGCCCCCACGGAGTGGCTCGAGTTGCAAGGCGCCACCGCGCACAACCTGGAGGACGTGGACCTGCGGCTGCCGCTGGGGCGGATGACGGTGGTGGCGGGCGTGTCCGGCAGCGGCAAGAGCACGCTGGTGCGGCAGGTCCTCTACCCCGCCGCCCGCCGCGCCCTGGAGCGCACGGGCCCTGCCCCGCTCCCGTTCAAGAAGCTCCAGGGACTGGGGCCGGTGCAGCGGGTGCTGGCGGTGGACCAGTCCCCCATTGGGCGGACGCCGCGCAGCGTGCCGGCCACCTTCCTGGGCATCTGGGACGAGCTGCGGAAGGCATTTGCCAACGCCCCGGAGGCGCGCGCGCGCGGCTACACGGCGGGCCGCTTCTCCTTCAACTCGCCCCGCAGCGGCCGGTGCACCACCTGCGAGGGGCAGGGCAGCATCAGCCACGAGATGTCGTTCCTGCCGGACGTGGTGACGCCGTGCGCGGCGTGCGGCGGCGCGCGGTTCGACGCGGCCACGCTCGAGGTGCGCTACCGGGGGCTCAACATCGGCGAGGTGCTGCGGCTGCCGGCGGACGAGGCGAAGGAGGTGTTCTCGGCGTTCCCGAAGGTCGCCGCGCCGCTCGCGTGCCTGTCCGAGCTGGGCGTGGGCTACCTGCAGCTGGGGCAGCCCTCCAACACGCTGTCCGGCGGCGAGGCGCAGCGGATGAAGCTGGCCGCCGAGCTGACGGCCACCTCCCGCCACGTCCACACGCTGTACGTGCTGGACGAGCCCACCACCGGGCTGCACGTGGGGGACGTGCGGAGGCTGGTGCGCTTCCTCCACCGGCTGGTGGACCGGGGGGACACGCTCGTCGTCATCGAGCACCACCCGGCGGTGATGGCCGCGTCGGACTGGCTCGTGGAGCTGGGGCCCGAGGGGGGCGAGGCGGGCGGGCGCGTCGTGGCGCAGGGCACGCCGGCAGCGGTGGCGAAGAAGAAGACGGCCACCGGCAAGGTGCTGGCAGCGCTGCGGGACGGGCGTTAACCAGAGACGTCATGGGACTCCGCATCCAGAAGACCGACGAGCAGTGGCGCGCGGAGCTCTCCTCGGAGCAGTACCGGGTGCTGCGCCAGAAGAGCACCGAGCGCGCCTTCACCGGCGCGTACTGGGACAGCCACGACGCGGCCACCTACGCCTGCGCAGGGTGCGGCGAGCCGCTCTTCTCCAGCGAGACCAAGTACGACAGCGGCAGCGGCTGGCCCTCCTTCTTCGCCCCGCTGGCGAAGGACAAGGTGGGCGAGGACGTGGACGGCTCGCACGGGATGGTGCGCACGGAGATCCACTGCGCCGCGTGCGGCGGGCACCTCGGCCACGTCTTCACCGACGGGCCGCGCCCCACCGGGCTCCGCTACTGCGTCAACTCGCTCAGCCTGAAGAAGCTGCACCCGGGGAAGTAGGGCGGCGACCGGGTTGGGCTCGCCGCCCGTGCCCCGCTCCCCGCCGCTGCGCCCCGGCAGAGTCGTGATAAGGCCCGCGCCCTGAAGACCCCTCGCCTGTCCCGCTTGCTGGTCTCCGCCTAGGTTGCCGCCGCAGGCTGCGCCCCCTCCCCATCCCTGCCCTACTTCGCGGACGAGGCGTCCCTGCCTGCCTGCAATGCCGAGCGGAACCTGGTGGTGGCCTACACCGCCGGCGAGGACGGGCTGTGGCTGTGCCGCAACGGCAAGGGGTGGACGCGGCTGATGACCACCGGACCCGCGGAGGAGGCGGGCGCCACCGGGCCGGGCGGTGACGCCGGCATGCCGGGGGCACACTCGCTCGCGCGCGTGACGGCAGAGCCCGACGGCGCCAACTGCGCCGCGGGCGGGCTGAGGGTAGAGGTGGGGGTGGACCTGGACGGCAGCGGCACCCTCTCCGCCGCGGAGGTGGACCCGGTCTCGTACGTATGCGACGGCTGCGCGCCCGAGTCCGACGCGGCCTTCTGCGAACGGCTGGGCACATGCGGCCCCACCAGCGGCGTGGACGCCTGCAACACCCCGCGCACCGCCCATTGCCGCTGCGGCGAGCTGCTGGACCCGCAGTTCCTCCAGGCGCCGCCGGCGTGGCAGGTGGAGGGGTCTGCGCCGGTGGACCCCGGCGTCTCCATGGTCGTCGGTGGCACGATGATGGTGCTGGGCGCCGGCCGGCTCGAGGGCAGCGCCCTCAGCGCGGACCACTTCGGCCGGCGCTTCCAGGAGGTGCGCATGCCCGCCCCGGCCGACACCGGACCCAACGCGGTGGGGCTCGCCGTGGGCATCCGCAATTCGCTCGTCACGCTCAGGGGAGGCGCGCCCAGCGCCGTCTTCCCGGGCGTGGGGAGCCGCTGCCAGGCAGCCGGCGGGCTGGTCTCCCGCAGCCACCGGACACAGCGCGCAGGCCTCGGCGCCGACCGGCACCTGGACGGAGGTGGTGATGTGCCTCGCGCCGGGACTGTACGGGTTCAACGCGCAGCTGCAGCTGTCCCTCTACGGTCCGGGCGGCCTGTGCGGCCCCATCCAGCCGGCTTCCGTGCGGCTGGACGACGTGCGGGTGGAGCCGGATCCCAGCTGCCCCTGAGCTACAGGAAGTCCAGCTTGTCCTGGATGTCCTGTGCCAGCCCCTCGTGCTTCTGCTGCAGGGCCACCTCCTTCGCCCCCTCGTAGGTGCGGCGCGCCTCCTCAGTGCGTCCGGCGCCCGCGTAGGCGTCCCCCAGGCACACCAGGGCCGCGGCGTACGCCGTGTCCAGCGTGCAGGCCCGCTCGAGCGGCGGGACGGCCTCGGCCCAGCGCCGCTGCTCGCAGTACAGCCGCCCGAGCGAGTAGTGGGCCATGGGGGCGTCGGGGAACTGCTGGGCCAGCTGTTGGAACTTCTGCTCGCGGGGGTCGGTCATGGCCCCACGCGTGATAAAGGACCCGGCATGACGCACGCAACCGCTGCCCACCCGCCCATGCGCCCGCTCGGGGAGGCGGCCCGCGCCGCGTCCCGCCCTCTGGCCGCGGCCTCCACGGAGGAGAAGGACGCCGCGCTGCGCGCCATGGCCGCGAGCGTGCGCACCCATGCGGTGCGCATCTGCGAGCAGAACGCGCAGGACGTGGCGGAGGCGAAGCAGGACGGCCGCGCCGAGGCCTTCCTGGACCGGCTGCTGCTCACCCCGGCGCGCGTGGAGGCCATGGCCTCTGTGCTGGAGTCCGTGGCGGCCCTGCCGGACCCGGTGGGAGAGGTGACCGAGCACTGGGAGCGCCCCAACGGCCTCCACGTCCGGCGCGAGCGGCTGCCGCTGGGCGTGGTGCTGATGATCTACGAGTCCCGCCCCAACGTGACGTCCGACGCGGCGGGCCTCTGCCTCAAGAGCGGCAACGCGGTCATCCTCCGCGGCGGGCGCGAGTCGCTGCGCAGCAACCGCGCCATCCTGGAGGCGCTGCGGGAGGGGCTCTCCCAGACGG
>VGRA01000016.1 GCA_016875515.1 Deltaproteobacteria bacterium
AGCGGGTCCGCGCTCCACGCGCTGCGCAGCACCGCCGCGGCCTCCGGCAGCCCCGCGCCCAACATCCCGCGCAGCGCGGCGAGGGCGCCCGCGGTGGCGCCATCCGCCGCCGCCTCCACCTCCCGCGCGTAGGACCCGGCGTTGAACAGCACGAGCGCCGGCGTGCCGGTGAGGCCCTCCAGCGAGATGGGCTCGGCCCACCGGCCGCGCTCGCCTGCCGCCGGGACGCGGTTGAAGAACGTGGCGTCGGACGGCCAGGTGCGGGGCGGGAAGCGCAGCACGGTCTTGCTCAGCGCCCCCATGCCCAGCCGCGCAATGGCCGTCCGCTTCGCCTCCGACAGCGGTGTGCCGAAGGCCACCGTGCCCGCCTTCAGCACGCCCAGCGGGAGCGTCACCACCACGGCCCGGGCCCGGAAGGTGCCGCGCGGGGTGGTGACGGACACGCCGTCCCCGTCCGCGTCCACCCGGGACACCCCGTGGCCCGGCCGCACGTCCGCGCCGCGCAGCAGCAGGGCGAGCAGCGGGTCGTACCCACCGGGGACGAACGCGTCCCCGCCCGCCTCGGCGCGCCCCGCGTCGAAGTGCAGCGCCGGCAGCTCGGAGGCGTCCGCGGCGTACTCGTGCTCGAAGTGGCTCGTGATGCCGAGCCCTGCCGCCAGCCGCGCCTCGGCCGAGAGCGCCGCCTGTGCGAGCGCCCGGTCCAGCACGGCGCGGAGCGGCTCGTCCCCATCCGGGCTCCGCTCGCGCCCCGCCTCGGCCAGCGCCGCGGCCTGGACCTCGAGCGCGTCCATCCGGTCCTCCAGCCCCGGGGACGACCGGCTCCGGGTCCGCGTGGGCATTGCCACCGGGCCGGTGGTGGCCGGCGTCATCGGCGCGCGCAAGTTCGCCGACGACGCGTGGGGCGACACGGTGAACACCGCCGCGCGAATGGAGTCCCACGGCACCCCGGGCCGCGTCCACCTGGACGACGCCACCCGGCAGCTGCTGGGCAGCGACTTCCAGTTCGAGGACCGCGGCGAGTTGGAGGTGAAGGGCAAGGGGAAGCTGCGCACCTGGTTCCTGCTCGGGCGCGCGCCGCACACGGCCGCGGCCTAGCCGCCACAGCGGCGCTCGCGGACGAGCCGGGCAGTCACCTCACGGCTTGCGGAACCCGCACCGCCCCGCGTAGTTGGACGGACAGGCCAGTTGGCGCAGCCACTCGTTGGCGAGCACGTCGATGCGTGCCGCATGCGCAGGCGCCCGGGCCTTCAGCGCGTCCAGCATCTGCTGCATCCGCGCCGCCTTGCCCACGTGCGCGGCGTAGAAGTCCGCGATCACGTCGTCCACCAACTCCCAGCCGATGGTGTCCGCCACGTCCTCGTAGAAGCAGGCTCCCTTCATGTAGTGGACGAGCGACCACTCGTTCATGAAGTCCAGCTGGTTGCAGGTGGCGTCCTGGAGCGCCACGGTGTTGCCGTAGTTCCCGTCGCAGATGTCCCGCAGGTATTCCACGTACAGGGGCCAGGGATCCGGCCCGCCCGCCTTCACCAGCCCGCGCGCCGCCATGTAGGTGACGGTTCCCTCGGACAGGACGAAGTCCTCCCAGCACGCCAGCCGCACGCCGTTGCCGTACCAGGCGTGCGCCGCCTCGTGGGCGTGCACCTCCTCGGTCCCGAAGTCGTACTTGGGCACGTGGTAGTAGGGCTGCACCTCGATGCCGCCCCACGAGTCCTCGCCCCAGTCCACCGCCACCGCCGCCAGCTCCGGGCCGAACGGGTAGGGGCCGTAGCGGCGCTCGAAGAAGTCCTGCACCGCCAGCAGGTGCGCCGTGCCCGCCTGCGCCGTGGCCAGGTCCACCAGGGGCGGCAGGTACCACGCGGACACCGCCGTCCCCGCGTCCGTGCTGCCGAGCGGCAGTTGCTGGTACGCCCCCACCGCGATGGCTGGCATGTAGGCCGGTGCCTCCGTGAAGGTGTCCCGGGGGTAGAGCGCGGTCTGCCCCGCCGGCACGCCCGCCACGTTCAGGGTGACGCGCACGCCGTCGCCCGGCGCCGGGTTGCACGGGTAGAGGTTCCCGCAGAAGAACGGCCAGGTGAACGTCACGCCCAGGGACGGCATCCACCCGTCGAACGTCTCGCCGCGCGCCGGAAAGGTGTAGCGCACCTCCAACTGCACCGGCCCGTCCGTGCGGGTGATGGGGAAGTGGCCCAGCCCCGCCTCCACCACCGGCTGAGCCGCCACCCCGTCCACGGTGGCCTGCGCGATGGAAAGCCCGCGCACGTCCAGCACCACCGAACTGGCCGCCGGCGCCGGCTGCACGGACAGCGTGGCCACCCCGGTGCGCGCGGCCAGGTCCAGTTGGAGGTCCGTGGTCAGCACGTCCTGCCTGGACTCGGGCGTGCCTCCATCCGGCGTGGACGGGACGCTGCCCGCGTCGGGCGCAGCGGGGGAGCCGGCATCCACGGAGGGAGCGCCGCCGTCGGGTGCGCTGCCTGCATCCTGGCCGCCTCCCGTTCCATTGCACGCCAGCGCAGCGCAGAGCAGGGGCAGCACGAAAGGCAGGAGGAAAGCGTGGTGGGTCCGCATGACGGGCTGCACCGTAATGGCCGGGCCCCCGCAGGACCAGCGGTGCAGGCTCAGCCTGTCGCGTCCGTGCGGAGCCACCGTGCCATGCCCTCGCCCAGGATGGCCCCCACCGGCACCGTCAGCCAGCCCACGAGGATGAGGCTGGCGACGATCAAGACGCCCACCATGTCCGCCACGGAGGTCGCCCTCTCGTCCGGGCCAATGCCGGCGAACAGGAGGGCCCACCTCAGGGGATGGGCAAGCGTGGCGGCCAGGGCGCCGGCCAGGGCGCCACGGAGGCCTGAAACCCGCCCGGGTCCTCGAGCCACCAGGATCCAGGTGACGGTACCGGCGAGGAAGGCCGCCGGGGGGCACACGAGGACCATCAGGCCCCATTTCTCTCCAATCGCCACGGACGCGATCCCCAACCCGAGCAGGAAGCCGAACGCCGCGCAGAGACGACTGAAGGAGAGGGATTGAGTTCGCGCGTCCCGGGCCATGGACCGCACGTCACCCCGCGTGCACCCGGGCTCAAGCCCGGCGGTAGGTGAGCTGCACCATGCCCCGCGGCAGCTGCGCCACGTGCCCGAGCGAGAAGCCGTGCCGCCTCTCCAGCCCTGCACCCAGCGGACGGCCGCGCCCCAGCACCACCGGCACCAGCGTCAGGGTCAACTCGTCCAGCAGCCCCGCGTCCAGCACCTGCCGGAGCAGCTTCCCGCCCTTGACGTAGACGTCCTTGCCCGCGGCAGCGCGCCTCGCCTCGGCCACGAGCGCTGCAGCGTCACCGCCGAGGGCTCGCACGGACGGCACCGAAGCGGAGAGCGGCCGGTGGGTGGCCGCCAGCACCGTGCGGTCCCCATGGGGCCACTCGCCGCCGAAGCTGGCCACCACGCCGTAGCTCCGCCGGCCCATCAGCAGCGCGCCAATCTCCGAGAGGAACGCGCCGAAGCCGAAGTCCCCCTCGTCGGGGGTGGGGTGGGGGAGCCACGAGAGATCGTCCCCCTCGCCCGCGATGAAGCCGTCGAGGCTCGAGGCGAGGAAGGCCCGGACGCGGCTCACCGGGCCGCCGCCTTCAGGGTCTCGGTGGGCGCCGCGGCGGACTGGGAACCGCGAAGCACGCGCCCGCCCACCTCGTAGTAGGGCACGCCCGTGATGCCGCGCGCCGAGGCGGCCTGTCCGGCGGCGCGCACCCCGTCCAGCCTGGAAGGATCCTGCACCGCACCCCGTGCCGCTGCCCCGTCCAGCCCTGCCGCGGCCGCCACGGCGGCCAGCACCTCCGGGTCCCCGAGGTTCTTCCCCTCGTCGAAGTGCGCCCGGTGCAAGCCGGCTACCACGGCGGAGCGCTTGCCCCGCGGCGCCCATTCAACCAGCGCATGCGCCGCGGCGGTGTTGGGGGACACCTTCACCGCGTCCCAGTGGAAGACCACGCCGGACTGCGCCCCGGCCTGCGTCACCCGCGCCAGCATGGCGTCCACCTTGTCCGCGCCGAACTGCTCCTCCAGGTGCCGCCGCATGTCCGTCCCGCTCTGCGGCGCGCCCGGCTCCAGCTGGTAGGCGTGGTGCACCACCTCCACCCGCACGTCCTTCAGCCCTGCCACGGCGGCGTCCAGGTTGTGCAGGCCCATGCGACACCACGGGCACACCAGGTCGTGCCACACGTCCACCCGCACCACCTTCGGCGCGACGGCGGCTTCCGGCGCAGCGGGGCGCTGGGGGGCGGAGGTGCTGCAGGCGGCGAGTGCGCACAGCAGCAGGGCGAGGGCAGGGCGAGGCGGGTTCATGCCGTGGGCGCTCGGTCGGGACTTCAGACGCGGTGGACGACCTTGCCCGTGGCAATGCGGAACTGCGGCCCCCACGTGCCGCGCGCCCCCTCGCGGCCCGCGGCAATCACCATCACCACGCGGCTGCTGCCGTCCACGCCCACCAGCGCCTTCACCCGGTCCTCGTCGAACCCCTCCATCATGCAGGTGGCGTAGCCCTGCGCAGAGAGCGCGAGCACGAAGTTCTCGCACGCCAGCGCCGCGGACTTGATGGCCACCTCCTGCAAGTCCCGCAGCGTGTGCGGGGTGCGGGGGACGGGCCTGCGCAGCCCGGCCACCGTGGCGGCCAGCCGCTTGGCAAACCCCAGCGGGCTCGCCAGCCCGAACCGGTAGGAGGCGGGGATGTAGCTCCGGTAGTAGTCCTTCACCGGCTCCGGCGCGTTCACCCGGTCCACGAAGGAAATCATCTCCGGGTTCGCGCGCTCCCACAGCGCCGGGTCTGCCGTCACCACCACCAGCTCCGCCGCGGTGCGCGCCGCGGACTGCTTCATGCATGCCTCCACCAGCCCTGCCTTCTTCTCCGGGCTGCGCACCCAGAAGAAGTCCCATGTCTGCATGTTGGAGGAGTTGGGCGCCAGCACCGCCGCCTCGAAGGCCTGCTCCATCACCGCCTCCGGGATGGGCTCGTCCTTGAATTTGCGGATGCTGCGGCGGGCCTTGACGGCATCAAAGAAATCCATGGCCGCTTCCTTACGGCGCGCCCGGTCCGGGTGCCAGAGAAGAAGCCTCGGCGCGGGGCTACAGCCAGAACTCGATCTCCCGCGCCATGGGCGCCGGCCCCTCTCCCTCCTGCCCGGAGAGCAGCCACGCCCGGTACGCCTCGATGTCCGCGTGCAGCAGGTCCGCCTCGGTGGAGGAGAAGGTCACCGGCTCCGGCCCGCTCCGGAGGCCGCGCTGCTGCGTGCCCATGATCTCCACGTCCTGGGTGATGACCTGCGTCGTGTACCACTTCATCCCGCGGCTCAGCAGCTTCGCCACCGCCCCGCCCGGGGTGTCCACCGCCAGCCGGTAGCTGATGGCCGTGTACACCCAGGTGTCCGTGGGCCCCACCGGCGTGCACTGGCTGGTGATGACGAAGCCTGCCTTGCCCCAGCCGTAGTCCACGCGCGTGACGTTGGGGACGTAGAACTTGTCGGTGTGGACCATGTCCTCGCCGAACGGGTTCATCAGCCGCCCCGCCCCGGTGAGCTGGTCCTTCTCCTGTCGGTACGTCACCACCACCGAGCCGTCCCGCCGCTCCACCGTGGCCGGCACCCGCTTCTGCTCCTTCTCCCGGAACCACCCCCGGTGCACCCACACCGTGTGGGGCACGTCCATGAAGTTCTCCACCAGGTTCGTCACGCCGTTGGGGAAGCGCGTCACCATGAAGTAGACGGCCCACCCCGGCTCGCCCCAGTGCGGGACGCGGAACGGCTCCTTGCGCGGCGTCTGCCCGGATCCTCCCATGAAGACGTAGACCAGCCCGTCCTGCTCCCGCGTGGGGAACGTCTTCAGGCACCCCACCTCCGCGGGCGTCCGGTGCAGGGGCGGCTGCTGCGCGTCTGCCGCAAAGGCGTGCGGCGCCTGCTGGGAGGGACCCAGGGACGGCACGTTCACGCACCGGCCGGAGCGGTCGTACACCCAGCCGTGGTACGGGCAGCACAGCTTGCCCCCCCACACCGTGCCCTCGGAGAGCGCCGCCCCGCGGTGCAGGCACCGGTCCCGCACCGCCACGGCCTGACCGGAGGCGTCCCGGTACAGCGCCACCTTCACCCCGAACACCGTGCGCCCCAGCGGCTTGTCCCGCCCCAGCTCCCCGGAGAGGCAGGCCACGTACCAATAGTCCTTCAGCGCCCCGCAGCGCTCCAGGTCTGCCTCGCGCTCCAGGTCCAGGTCCAGGGCCGTCACCGTCAGCGCTCCCCCATCCCCGGCGCCAGCAGCTCGCCGCCGAACACCTCGTCCCAGCCGTCCCTGCAGTGCAGCGGCGTGGGCTTGATGTCCCCCGCCCGCTGGCCCCGCCGCACGCAGCCCGCTTCATACGCCTGCGCCCCGTCCTTCACGCGCATGACGTCCACCGCCCCCAGCTGCCCCAGCTCCCGCGCGTAGCGGTAGGGGTGTCCTGCGGCCAGCGCCTGCTCCACCCCCCGCGCCAGCGCCCGCAGCGCCCCGTCGTCCACGGCCGAGTCCACGTACAGCCGGTAGCGCCGCGTCCCGGCCGTCACCGGCGCCAGCATGGCGAAGCGCGACCGCGCCTTGACCTCGCCCAGGGCCGTCTCCACGAAGGTGGCTGCCAGCTTCTCCCCCACGAGGTCGGACACCAGCCCCGCGCGCTCCAGGAAGCGCACGCAGGGCGTGGCCCGGCAACGCCCTTCCACCTGCACCCGGTCCCCCAACCGGTAGCGCACAAGCCCCGCCCCGGTGGTGAGCACCACTTCGTAGGACTCGCCCTCTTCCAGTTCATGCGCGAAGTGCGGCCGCCCCGCCGCGTCCAGGAACTCCAGCAGGTGCGAGCGCACCGCCAGCACCGGCGCAGGTGCCCCCACCCACGGCACGGAGATGGCCCCCTCCGTGGCGAGCAGCCCCTTGCCCTCCACGGGCACCCCGGGGAAGCGCGCGGTGGCCTCGCCCAGGAATTGCGCCGCGGCAGCGTCCGTCCACAGGGAGACCAGCGCCAGGTGCGGCCACGCCTCCGGGAGGGGCAGCGGGCCTGTCCCAGCGGCCAGCTTCCGCAGGGTGCGCGCCCGCTCCGGGTCTGCAGGCGGGGTCAGCTGCGAAAGGAGCGCCGCGTCCACCGGCCCGCTCCCTGGTGGCGGGGTGAAGCGCCCCTGCTCCAGGTCCTCCAGCAAGGACGGAAGGTGGGCGTCCAGCGCCTGCACCAGCAGCGTCAGGAACGTGGGGCTCCACACGGACAGGAGCGACAGGTCCTCGCGGGCGAGCAGCCACAGCAGCGTCGCGTACCGGCACACCTCCACGCCCGGCAGGTGAGCCACCGCGCCCGGCACCGGCAGGAGCCGCCCCACCAGCGCGCGCGCGGCGCGGGGCAGGTACTCCGTGTCGTCCTCTGCACCAATGGGCGTCCCGCCACGGGTCACCTGCTTCGCCTGCGCCAGTGGGGAGATGGACCAGTAGGCACAGCCCGCGGCCACCCCCGGCCGGCGCGCGTACAGGTTCCACAGCCACGGCTGCAGCGCCCGGTTCATCTCCGAGAGGGACGCCCGCGTCATGGGCACCAGCTTCTGAGGGCCGGACGAGCCGCCGGACCGCTCGAAGCGGACGAGCGGGGAGGTGGACAGCCGCGTCACGTCCCCGTCTGCCACCGCCTCCACGTCTGCCGAGAGCTCGTCCCATCCCCGCAGCGGCAGCTCCCGCACGTCCTCCATCCGCCTGCACCGGCGGAGCCCCGGCAGCACCGCGCGCAGCCGGGAAAACACCTCCTGCTGGGCCTCGTGGGGGTCCGAGAGCGCGTGCTCGAACGCGGTGGCCCGCGGCCAGGTGCTTGCCGCGAACGGGTAGGTGAGCGCCTGCACGGGCAGCTTCACGGCCAGCTCCCCGCCGCCACGTACCGCGCCACGAACAGCCCCATCCCCAGCCCCAGCACCCAGTTCCACCGCAGGGTGTTCCGGTTGATGGCCCGGAAATTCTCCGCCTCGTCGTCCGCGAACCAGACGCCGTCCTGCCCCGTGGTACGTCCTTGCACCGCGTGGAAGAAGGACCAGGCGTGGTGTATCTCCACGCAGAGCGACACCAGCACCAGCCCGCACAGCCCCAGGGCCCACCAGTCCGCGGGCGAGGAGAGCGCCATCACCTCCCGGGCGTTGGCCCCCAGCACCCCCAGCAGCAGCAGGATGCACGCCACGTCGTGGCCAATGCCGTACGGCGGCCGCCAGTTGAACGTGCGGTAGAGCATCACCATCTCCACCGCACCGCGCAGCCACATGAAGGCCGCGAAGCTGCCGAGCGCCCAGCGCAGGACAGGGGACAGGTGCGCCCCGTCCCACGCCACCACCGGGCAGACGATGAACCAGCACCAGATGGCGAACGGGAGCCAGAAGGCCTTGGGGCGCGAGATGGCCCCGCCCAGCTGGCCGCCGCGCTGCTTGCGGTAGAAGGACACGCCGAAGGCGGCGAGCGCCGGCACCGAGCCCAGGAGCAGCGCGCGCGCCACCCACGAGGCCTGGGGCTCGGCCCCCCCCGTCACGGGCGCATCCCCACCGGGGGCGTGGGTTGCTCAACGACGTGCCGCCCGTCCACCGGCAGCTGCAGCCGGCTCTGGCCGCCGCCCGGCCACTCCACCGTGACGTCCACCGGCCCCTGCGCGCTGCCCAGGCCGAAGTGCAGGCGCGGCTCCCGCTGCGAGGAGAAACCGCCCAGCAGGTGCTGCTCCTGCCGCGCCGTCACCCGCTCGCCGGACTCATCCGTCCAGCTGACGTTCACCACCGCCCCCACGCCGCGGGTGTTCTTCCCCTGGCCGCGCAGCTCCAGCTGCACCCAGTGCGCGCCGTCCGGGCGCGATTGCACCAGGTCGCTCCGGTACAGGCTCACCGGGCCGTGCTGGTTGGTCACCACCGTGTCCAGGTCCCCGTCGTTGTCCAGGTCGGCGAGCAGCACGCCGCGCGAGTTGTCCGGCGTGGACAGGCCCAGCGCGTCTGCCACGTCCACGAAGTGGCCCGGCGCGGCCTTTCCCAGGTTGAGGTACGCCCGGCGCTTCTCGTTCGGGTAGATGATGCGCCCGCGCAGGTCCCCCCACATGTCCGCGTAGGTGTGGACCTCGGGGCCGGACTGCATGAGCTTCTGGTTCACGTACCAGTAGTCCTTCCGCTCGCCATCCGGGATGCGGGCATCCAGCCGGTCATCCACCATGCCGTTGGCCTGCACCAGGTCCGGCCACCCGTCGTTGTCCAGGTCCCCGGCCTGGGCCCCCCAGCCGAAGCGGTGCTCGTTGAGCGCCCCGCGCTGCGTGGCCTCGTCGGTGAAGAGCGGAGTGGACGGGTCTGCCGGGTTGGGCCGCACCATCCACAGCATGCTCCCCTCCGCCTGAAGCCTGTGGTGCACGTTGCTGACGCTGACGTCCATGTACCCGTTGCGGTCGAAGTCCGCGTGGGTGGCGTTCATGCCCTTGTAGGTGTCATGGCCCACGTCGTTGAACCGGGGGCCGCGCACGGGGCGGAAGCGCCTCCCGCCCTCGTTGAGCAGCAGCTCGTCCGGCCCGAAGTCGTTCGCCACGTACAGGTCCACGAAGCCGTCGCGGTTGAAGTCCGCGGTGGTGACCGCGAGCGACCAGCGCGTGGAGGTGAGCCCCACCTCCTCGCCGCGCCGGCGCAGGAACGTCCCATCTCCGCGGTTCTCGTACAGCACCTGCCCGCCGCCGTTGTTGGCGTCGTGCCAGCCGTCGTGCATGAAGTGGAACATCCGCCGGTCCCCGGCGTGCTCTGGCGCCGGCAGCTTGAAGATGTTGAGCGGCCGCGGGGGTGCGTAGGCGTTCAGCCAGGGCGAGGTGGCGTTGAGGACCAGCATGTCCAGGTCCCCGTCGTTGTCATGGTCCAGGAACGTGGTGCCCAGGCTCACCGCGTGCGCCTCCACCCCGGCAGCCCGCGTGACGTCCTGGAACCCAAGCGCACCATCCTCCTTCAGCCGGTTCTGCAGCAGCCGCACCGGGCCGTAGCCAAAGGGCACCGCCAGGTCCAGGTCCCCGTCCCCGTCGTAGTCCGCGAAGGTGCCGCCGGACGGGACGCCGTCCTGCGCGGGGTGGGCCACCCGCCCGGCCAGCGCCGGGATGGGGAAGCGCGTGAAGGTGAAGGGCTTGCCCTCGGAGAGCCCGTTGAGGAAGAGCGCAGCGCGGTCCTGGGGTGACTTCATCGTGTTGCTCAGGAACAGGTCCAGGTCCCCGTCGCCGTCCACGTCCCCCGCGGCCACCGCGTCCCCCACGGACAGCAGCCACTTGCCCACGTGCTGCAGCCGCGGGTCGACTTCCTCCAGCAGCGTGCCCATGCTGCTTCCCAGTCCTGCCGCCTTCGCGTCCACCTGCGCCATGCGGAAGCCCGGCTCGCGCGTCAGCCCCCCGTCACGTGACGTGGCCCACGCCACCCCGGCGTAGGCCAGCGCCACCCCCGCCACGGCCGCCACCGCCCGCCCCTTGGGCCAGGCCCAACCGTCCTTCCGCAGCTTGCGCGCGTGCAGGTACAGGAAGCGCGCCGTGCCCACCGCCAGCGCCGCGTAGAAGAAGGTGTAGACGCTCTCCTTGAAGTGCAGCACCAGGTCCACCGCCGCCACGCAGAAGGCGATGAAGACCTGCATCTTCGGGTCTGCCGGCGAGGTGCCCGGGTCCGTCAGCATGTACAGCGTGAAGAGGAAGAACGGCGGCGTGGTGAGCGTGCCGATGAACAGCATCTCCGGCGGCAGGTGGTGCCGCATCACGTAGGCCCGGATGGCCGTGTTGAGGACGTAGAAGAGCAGGAAGCTCCCCACCAGCCACCCCCTCCCCACCCGGAACACGAACAGCATCAGCCCCAGCGTCAGGACGAAGAAGCTGACCGTCAGCGACGAGCCCGCCCACTGGTACGCCGGCGCCGCAGTGATGAGCTCCTGCCCCACCAGCAGCGAGGTGGCCACCCCGAACATGGACGGGTTGAAGAAGTGCCGCCCGTTGAGCGTGATCAGGTGCTTGCTGCCGATGGTGAGCAGCACCGGCAGGAAGAGGATGGCGCTGTGCTTGGAGTAGTTGAGGAGGATTGCCAGCGACGTGCAGGAGATCCACGCCGACAGCGGCAGCACCTTCTGCCCCCGCGTCCACCAGGTCAGCGCCACGTCCATCAGCGCCCCGGAGGCCACGATGAAGAGCATCTGCCCCGGCGTCCGGTTGAAGCCGAAGAAGAGGAATCCCAGCACGCAGTAGAGCCCCAGCACCGCGGCAAAGGGCCAGCGTGGGTCGTTCCGGGCGGGAATGGTCCACCCCTCGAAGAGGCCCTGGCGGCCCGGTGGCGCGGGCACTGCGGTCATGGCGACGGACATGGATGCACAGCTTAGCGAAGTCGACGGACCGTGTGCGAGGGAGGTAGACCCATGCCACGCATGGGTGACCGAAAGAACGCTCCGGGCTTCGATGAGATCCGCTCACGCGTCCGGCTGGCCGGCCGGGAGGACGGTCCCTGGCTCACCGAGCTGATGGCCCACGTGCCCATGGAGGGCTCGCTCGTTCTCTCCACGCGCAGGGATCCTGACTTCTTCGGGCTCTACGACTTGCAGCGCGGCGTGGCGGAGTCCTTCGTCTACGACGACCCGTCCTTCTCCGGGGTTGGCAGCTCCATCGTCCGGGACGGCTGGCTGGGGGGAGGGAAGCAGAAGGTCGGCTACCTGGGGGACATGCGGCTGCGGGGCACCGGCCGCGCGCGGCGGCACTTCCCGGCGCTCTTCGGCCACTTCTTCGAGGCGCACGCGGCGCGCACCGGCTGTGAGGACTTCTACACCGCGGTGCTCGCGCACAACGCGCTGGCCCTGCAGTCGCTCGTCCGGCGGGGCAAGAAGGCGCGCGCGGACCAGCCGTACTACCACCTGCTGCGAACCTACCAGATGGCCTCGGTGCAACTGCTCCTGCCTCGGCGCGTGCGCGTGCCCTCGGGCCTCTTCGTGCAGTCCGCCACGGCCGCGGACGTGCCCGCGCTCGCCGCCTTCCTGCACGCGGACCACCAGCAGCGCCCGTTCGGCTACTGCTTCGACGACGGGGAGCTGGAGCACCGGCTCGCCCGTTGGCCGGGCTTCACGCTGGAGGACACGCTGGTCGCTCGCGCGGACGGGGGGCGCATCGTGGGCTGCTGCACGCTGTGGGACGTGTCCCCGGTGAAGCGCTACCGCGTGGTGCGCTACGGCGGCGCCATGAAGGTGGCCCGCCTGGCGGTGGCGGCCGCCTCCACCGTGCTCGGCTGTCCACGCCTGCCCGCACAAGGGGAGGACTTCCGCGGGCTGTACATGACCAACCTGTCGGTCGAGCAGGACAACCCGGTGGTGCTGCGCGCGCTGCTGGAGGCGGGCTACGCGCGCGCGTGGGAGGCGCGCGCGCAGCTGCTCTCGCTGCCGCTGTACGACGGCCCTGGCGGCGCGCCGGATCCGCTCTCCCCTGCGCTCCGCGGTTTCCTGGTGCAGCGGCTCCCGTTTCACCTGTACGGCGTCACCCGCAGCGCACGGGCCCGCACCGAGTGGCCGGAAGGCCGGCCGGGCTTCGAGATGGCGCTCGCTTGAGATAGAGGACCGGCCCGCCCATGGCCCTCCAGCACCTCCACGTCCGCTTCCTCCGTTTCTCCGCCTTCTACGCGCCGCTGCTGCTGGCGCTGGAGGAGGAGCGGCTCGCCGCCGCGGGGCTCGCCGCCACGTTCGACAAGGTGACGCCCGAGCGCACCAACGAGGCGGGGCTGCGGGATGGGACGGTGCAGGTGGCGCAGTCGGCCACTGCGGTCAGCTTTGCCCCCGTGCTGCGCGGCGAGGTGCCGGTGTACCGCCACTTCGCGGTGATGAACCTGCGGGACGGCCTCTTCCTCGCGGCCAGGGACCGCGCGGAGCCGTTCAGCTGGAAGTCGCTGGAGGGGAGGTCGGTGCTGGTGGACCACTTCTTCCAGCCGCTGGCGCTCTTCCGCACCGCGCTCCGGCTGCAGGGCGTGGACGCATCGCGCGTGACCTTCGTGGACGCGGGGGACCCCGCCGGCATCGAGGCGGCCTTCAGGGAGGGGAGGGGGGACTTCTTCCACATGCAGGGGCCCGTCCCGCAGCAGATGGAGGAGGAGGGGCTGTGCCGCGTGGTGGCCATGGTGGGCGAGGCCACCGGGGACCTGGCCTTCAGCACGCTGTGCGCCCGGCCCGAGTGGCTCCAGACGGAGGTGGCCCGTGCGTTCATGGGCGTCTTCCGCAAGGCCCGCGCGGACGCGCAGCGGACGGAGCCCTCCGCCCTGGCGGCCCGGCTCGCCCCGTTCCTCCCGGGCAGCAGCGTCACTGCGCTCGCGGCCACCCTGGGGGCCTACCAGCGCATGGGCACCTGGACGGGCGACGAGCGGCTCACCCCCGCGCTGTATGACCGCACGGTGCAGGTGTTCCGGGAGGTCGGCTCGCTCGCCTCCACGCCGGACATGTCCGAGGTGGTGGCGGCGTTCCCGGAGTAGGCGGCGCGGGACTCAATTCCCCGACAGCAGCGCCTTGACCGTCCCGTAGTCCTGCGCGTGTACCGCGCCCACGCGCGCGCAGCGCAGGTTCCCGGCCGGGTCCACCACGAAGTGCAGGGGAATGGCCGAGTCCGGGTCCAGGCCCACGGCGGTGCCGAGCCACTGCTGGAAGTCCTCGGGCGACTTCGCCCACGTCACCGCGCCGGGGAGATTCTTGCCGAGCCACTCGCGGAGCTTCGGCTCTGCCGCCGTCTCGTCCACGCTCAGCAGTTCGAACGCAACCTGGACCCCCTCGCGGTTGAGTCCGTCCCGCCAGCGGCCCAAAAGCCCCATCTCCTCCACGCACGGCGAACACCAGGTGG
>VGRA01000017.1 GCA_016875515.1 Deltaproteobacteria bacterium
GAGCTTCGCCGGCGAGGCTCCCCCGCTGACGGCCCTGACCTCCGAGGCGACACTGCTGCAGCCCGCCACCCCGGCCGCTCCCGCCCCGGCATCCCCGGGCTCCTTCGGCCACATCCAGGCCCGGGAGCTCCCCGGCGGCTCCCCCACGCAGGACGGCAATACCGTGGACCTGGACCGCACCATGGCCTCCCTGGCCGAGAACGCCATGCAGTACGGCGCCTCCACCCGGGCCGCCCAGCGCAAGCTGGCCATCCTCCGCTACGCCGCCTCAGACGGCGCGGCATGACTCCTGAAAGGACCTGACCCATGGACTTCTTCAAGGCGATGCAGATTTCGGGTTCCGGCCTCTCGGTGGAGCGAACCCGCGTCAACCTGGCCACCAGCAACCTGGCCAACGCCGAGTCCACGCGCGGCCCGGACGGCCAGCCCTACAAGCGGCTGGATCCGGTCCTCCGCTCCAACTTCGACAACGCGCTCGCCGCGGAGGGCACGGCCAGCGTGACGGTGGAGAAGATCGTGGCGGACCCCTCCCCCGGCAAGCGCGTCTACAGCCCGGGCCACCCGGACGCGGACGGCGACGGCTTCGTGACGCTGCCCAACGTCAACCCCATCCACGAGGTCGTCAACCTCATGTCGGCGAGCCGCGGCTACGAGGCCAACGCCACCGCCATGGACACCCTGAAGACCATGGCCACCCGGGCCCTGGAGATTGGGAAGTAAGCCATGCCGGTGGACATCACGCAGATTCCGAACATCGCCTTCGAGCCCGGCTCCACGGTCCGGGACCCGGCCCCTTCCGCCGGCGGCGCCGCGGACTTCGAGGGGACGCTGCGGAAGGCGGTCTCCCACGTGGAGGGCCTGCAGCAGAACGCGGACGCGCAGGCCGCCAAGGTGGCCATGGGCGAGGGCAACCTCCACGAGATGGCCATGGCCCTGGAGAAGGCGGACATCGGGCTGCGGGTGATGACCAAGGCCCGCAACAAGCTGGTCGAGGCGTACCAGGAAATCATGCGGATGCAGGTCTGAGGAGAGCCACTGAATGGAGCCGCTCGTCAACGCCCTGAAGGACCTCCCCAAGCGCTTCAGCGAGCTGCCCGCGGGGACGCGCATTGCCCTCCTGGCCGGCCTGGTGCTGGCCGTGGTGGGCGGCGCGGCCGCGGTGCTGCTGGGGAGCGGCAGCGCGGAGGGGTACCAGTACGTCTTCACCAACCTGGCCCCCGAGGACGCCTCCGAGGCCTCCGCCCTGCTGAAGACGGCGAAGATCCCCTTCCGCTCCGAGGCCAACGGCGCCGCCCTGGCGGTGCCCGCGACGCAGGTGCACGAGGCGCGGATGCTGCTCGCCACCGCCGGGCTGCCCCGCGGGGGCGGCGTGGGCTTCGAGCTGTTCGACCGCGGCGACATCGGCGTGTCCGAGTTCACGCAGAAGGTGAACCTGCGCCGGGCGCTCGAGGGCGAGCTGGCGCGCACCATTGGCCGGCTCTCCGAGATCCGCAACGCGCGCGTGCACCTGACGTTCTCCGAGCGCGGGCTGTACCGGGACGAGGACCGCAAGGCCTCGGCCGCCGTGGTGGTGAACCTCCAGCCCGGGCGCGTGCTGGACGAGCGGCAGGTCTCGGGCATCCGCCACCTCGTCTCCTCCGCGGTGCCCGGCCTCTCCACCGAGTCCGTCTCCGTGGTGGACGGCAAGGGCAACGTGCTGTCGGACACCAGCCCCTTTGGCGAGGGGCCCGGGCGCTACCAGAGCAAGATGGAGCGGGAGTTGGAGCGGCGCATCGTGACGCTGCTCGAGCCTGCGCTGGGAACGGGCGCGGTGGTGGCGCGCGTCAACGTGGCGCTGGACACGAGCGAGGTGCGCACCGCCGCCGAGGTGTACGATCCGGACCAGGTGGCCGTGCGCAACGAGCGCAAGGTGACCACCAACTCCAACCAGCAGCAGCCCTCCAACTCAGGCGTGGCCGGGGCGGCCGCCAACCAGCCCATGCAGGAGGACGAGGCGGGCGGCGGCGGCCCGGACACCACCAACAACACCAACGCCGCGAGCGACGAGAGCCGCAACTTCGAGATCTCCCGCACCACCACCACCACCGTCATCCAGCAGCCGCGCGTCAGCAAGCTGTCGGTGGCGCTGCTGATTGACGGCCAGGATGGCAAGCCCCGCTCGGACGAGGAGCTGGCCCGCTACGCGGACCTGGCCAAGCGCGCCGTGGGTTTTGACGACGAGCGCGGGGACCAGCTGGACGTCCGCTCCGCCGTCTTCACCGCCGCCTCCTCGGAAGGCACGGTGGCCGAGGCCCCTACCGCCAGCCGCATGACGCTGTGGCTGTCCCTGGGCGCCGCCCTGCTGGTCCTGCTGCTGCTCGCCGGGGGCTTCTTCGCCCTGCGCCGCGGCAAAACCGTCACCCCGGTGCTGGAGGCGGGCCTGGCCGGCAGCGCCGGCGCCCTCTCCACAGGCCCCTTCACCCCCGGTATGAGGCTCTCTGAACTCGAGGCGAGCCTCGGTGCGGTCCCCGCAGGCGAGCTGGGCGCTGGCTCGACGATTGCAGCCTCTTCCAACGCCCTGCCCGAGCCGGCGGTGGCCCTGCGCGAGAGGGCGCAGCTGCTCGCCAGCACGGACCCGAACAAGGTCGCCATGCTCATCCGGGCATGGATGACGAACGAAGACGGCGCAGAGATGGAGACGCCCGCCAATGCCTGAAGCAGAGACGACGCCCCCGCCCCCTGCCCTGCCCCTCGTGGGCAAAGGCGCGGTCCGCAGCGCGGCCCTGTTGGTGGGCCTGGGGCCCGAGGTGGCCCGCGCGGTCTTCTCCCAGCTGAGTGAGAGCGAAGTCCGGAAGATTGCGCTCGGGGCCAAGGAACTCCGCCGCCGTTCTCCGGACGAGGTCCCGGCGGCGCTGCGGGCCTTCGTGGACGCCATGGAGAAGGTCGGCGGTGACGTGGTGGCCGGTGACGACCTGCTCCGGATGGTGGCGGCCGAGGCGCTCGGCCCTGAAGTGGCGCGCCGGGCCTTTGACGGCGTGGTGGTCCAGACCGCGGTGGAGGAGGTGCTCGGCCCCGTGGCGGACGCAGACCCCGAGTCGCTCGGCATGGTGCTGGCGCGTGAGCAGGCCCAGACGGTGGCGCTGGTCCTCTCCTCCCTGCCCCCGGAGAAGGCCGCGCAGGTGATGGAGTTCATGCCGGACCAGATGCGCCCGTCCATCGTTCGCCGCATGGCGCTCGTCAGCGCGGTGGCGCCGGACGTGCTGCGCGAGGTCCGCCAGGCCCTCACGCTGGAGCTGCAGGCGGTGGTGGCCGAGGGCGTCCGCAAGGTGGACGGCCGCAGCGCCGCGCTTGAGGTCCTGCGCCGCACCCCCACCGCGCAGCAGAACGAGGTGCTCGCTGCCATCGAGGCGGACGATCCCAAGCTCGCGAGCGAGCTGCGCACCAAGCTCTTCACCTTCGAGGACCTGGAGCTGCTGGCGGACCGCGACATCCAGACGCTGCTGCGGGACGTGGACCAGCGGCAACTGGCACTCGCCCTCAAGGGGGCTTCCGCGGAGGTCAAGCAGCGCTTCCTCAAGAACATGTCCACCCGCGCCGGCGAGATGCTCAACGACGAAATTCTCGCGCTCGGCCCGGTGCGGCTGTCGGACGTGGAGACGGCCCAGGCCACCATCGCCAAGAAGGCGGTGGAGCTGGCCGAGGCGGAGAAGATCACCATCGTCCGCGCCACGGACAAGATGGTCTAGCGAGCCCTGAGCCATGGCCTCCCAACCTCCCCGCAAGCCTGCGTTCCTCGGCCGCTCCGGCGACGGCAAGCCCGTGGCGCTGTCGTTCCGCCGGCTCGGCGAGGCGCGCCCCTCCCTGGGCGTGGCGTGGGACGCCGGGGCGGAGGGCGAGGAGGAGGGGTTGCCCCCCGGGTTGACCATGGCCGTGGCGGGGCCGGAGCCCACCCCGGCGCCTCCCCCTGCCCCACCGCCCCCGCCCGCGCCGCCCTCCGGGCTGGCCGAGGGCAGCCGCGCGCTGGCCATGGCGCTCGAGCAGCTGCGCCTGGAGTCCGAGCACCTCGCCCAGCAGTCCCGCAACGACGCGCTGGAGCTGGGCTTCCTGGTTGCGAAGAAGATCCTGGAGATGGAGGTCTCCGCCAACCCGGCCGCCCTCTTCGCGCTCATCCGCTCCGCGGTGCGCAAGGTGGGGGACGCCCGCACACTGACCGTGCGCCTGCACCCGGAGGACTGCCGGCGGCTGGAGGCCGCGGGCGGCGTGCGCCAGATGGGCGAGCTCTCCATGATGACCGTGGAGGTGCGCCCGGACAGCTCGCTCGCCGCAGGCGACTGCGTCATCGACTCGGAGCTGGGCCGCGTGGACGGCCGGCTCGCCACCCGGCTGGCGGAGATGAAGCGGCAGCTGGAGGGGGCCCTGGGCGCCGAGGAGGCGGTCTCGTGAGCCTGCTGGACATGGAGAAGCTGGCCACCGCCATTGAGAAGGCGGACGTGCTCGCGCTCGAGGGGAAGGTGGTCCGCTGCGCCCCAATAATGGTGGAGGCCCAACTGCCCGGGGTGGGCGTGGGCACCTCCTGTGACATCCGCTCCAGCACCGGCCGGCTCGTCCCCGCGGAGGTGGTGGGCTTCTCCGGGCCCCAGGCGCTGCTCATGCCGTTCGGCGAGATGACCGGCATCTGCGAAGGCTGCGCCGTCATCCCCCGCCAGGGCGGGCAGGACGTCCCGGTAGGCGAGGCGCTGCTCGGCCGCGTGGTGGACAGCGCCATGCGCCCGGTGGACGGTGGCCCCGCGCTCTTCCTCCGCGGCCGCGTGCCGCTGCAGGCCCCGCCGCCCAACGCCATGAGCCGCCGCCGCATCCACCGGCCGCTGGAACTGGGGGTGCGCGCCATCGACACCTGCCTCACGCTGGGAGAGGGGCAGCGCATGGGCATCTTCGCCGGCCCCGGCGTGGGCAAGAGCGTGCTGATGGGCATGGTGGCCCGGGCGTGCAAGGCGGACATCATCGTGGTGGGGCTGGTGGGCGAGCGCGGCCGCGAGGTGCGCGAGTTCGTGGAGCGGGACCTGGGACCGGAAGGGCTCCGCCGCAGCGTGGTGGTGGTGGCCACCGCGGACGAGCCCCCCCTGGTGCGCATCCGCGCGGCCATGGCTGCCACCGCGCTGGCCGAGTGGTTCCGGTCCCGGGGCAAGAAGGTGATGCTGCTGGTGGACTCCCTCACCCGCGTGGCCATGGCCCAGCGCGAGGTGGGGCTGGCCGCCGGCGAGCCCCCCACCTCCCGCGGCTACCCGCCGTCCACCTTCGCCGTGCTGCCGCGGCTGCTCGAGCGGGCCGGCAATGGCGCGGGCGAGGGCAGCATCACCGCGCTGTACACCGTGCTCGCCGAGGGGGACGACCTGTCGGACCCCGTGGTGGACAACGCCCGTGCCGCGCTGGACGGCCACATCGTGCTGTCCCGCAGGCTGGCCGGGGCCGGGCAGTTCCCCGCGGTGGACATCCTGCAGTCCGTCTCCCGCGTGATGACGGACATCTGCAAGCCGGAGCACCTGCAGCTCGCCTCCCAGGTGCGGGACCTGATGGCCGCCTACCGCGACAGCGCGGACCTCATCGAGGTGGGGGCCTACGTGGCCGGCTCCAACCCCAGGGTGGACCGCGCCATCGCCTGCCGTCCCTCGCTCATCCAGGCCTTGAAGCAAGCCCCCACCGAGTGGAGCTCGCTGCAGGACGCGCTGGAACTGGTCCGCCGCGCCACCCTGGCCCCCCCGGAGCCCCGCCGTGCCTGACGCCCTCCCCTCGCTCGCGCTCGCCGCCACCCTCTTCGCTGCCGCCTCCGGCCCGGGCCACCACGGCACCACGGACGCCGGGAAGGCCGCCGCGGGGGACACCGAGAAGCACGCCACCCCCGCCGCCGCCAGGGCAGCCTCCGACGGCGGCACCCCGGACGGCGGCACTCCGGACGGCAGCACTCCGGACGGCGGCACCCCGGACGGCGGCCAGACCGAGCCGCAGGCCCCCCCCTCCTCGCTGTCCGGCACCGCGCTGGGGGAGGAGCTCCGGAGGTCCGCGGCCGCCCGGCAGGGAGAGCGACAGAAGCTGGAGGAGGAGCGCAAGGCGCTCGCCGCCGAGCGGGAGCAGCTGGAGAAGCTGGCATCCGAACTGTCTGCAGCGCGGGAGGAACTGCGCACGGAGACCCAGAAGCTGCAGGAGGCCAGCCGGGCCGCAGCGTCCGGCGCGGGGGGCGGGAACGGCGCCCCGGGCAATGGCGGCCCCGGCGCACGGGCGGTGGCCACCATTGGCAAGCAGCAGCTGGAGGACCTCGCCTCTGCGGTCAAGTCGATGAAGCCGGACCAGGCCGCGGGCCTCATCAGCCGGCTGGACCGGCCTCTCGCCGTGGCACTGCTCCAGAAGATGAAGCCCGCCGCCGTGGCCAAGGTGATGGAGAACCTGCGCCCGGATGTTGCAGCGGACCTGATGAGCGGGATGGCGCTGGCGCCTCCCAAACCAGGTGACAAATGAAAGAGCTCTCGCCGCTGGCCACGTCCGCACTCCCCGCAGCCACCGCTGACCGAAGTCGCCCGGGCGAGGCCAGCAGCTTCGACGAGCTCCTCGCAGAGCCCCCTCCGCAGGCGGCAAACGCCCCCCAGAAGCCCGCCGGAGCGCCCAGGCAAGCGGCCCCCGCGGAGGGGGCAGACGCAACACAGGACGGCCAGGACGCCCCCACTCTCCGCCCGGCCCAGGACGGCCTGCCGTCCCGGGCCCGCCCCCGCAAGCCGGAGGGGCTGGCCGCGAAGGCCGACCAGGAGGGGGAGGACAAGCCCCGGCGGGGCCGGGCACCTGTCCCGGGCGAGGGCGCTCCCCTCCAGCCCCCCTTCGCCGCAGGTCCCCAACCCCTCCGCTCGGCCCAGGCCGCGGGGGCGGCCCGGCTGAAGGGGAACGCCGTCACGGGCGCCTCCTCAGGCGCCACGAAGGTGACGCCGCAAGCTGCCGAGGCCGCGTCACGCAAACCTTCCACCGCGGAGACGGGGGAGTCCCCCTCCCACCGCTCCGAGGCGATTCCCCTCGCGGCCCAGCCCGGCGCCCCCCCCTCCGCCGCGCCCGGGGCGGAGCCTGTGGCACCGCCTCCCCTGCCCGCCCCGGTGGCCCTGGCGGCCATGGACCTGCCCACGCTGCATCTGGCCATCCTGCCCAACGTGGCCCGCCTGTCGGTGTCCACGGACGAAGGCGACGTCCGGGTCCAGCTGAAGGTGAAGGACTCGGTGGCCAACCTCCGGGTGGAGGGGGCCGGGGCCGCGGCCTTCCAGCGCGCGCCGGAGGAACTGCGGGTGCTGTTGGCGCAGGCCGGGTTGTCGCTGGGCAGCTTCGAGATGGGCCAGGGGGGCGGTCAGCAGCCCCAGGACGGTCGTGAGCACGTGGTGCCGTTCGAGCCGGAGGTGGCCGCCGGTTTCGTGACGCCGCGTGCCCCTGATGCGAGCGGCACGGAAGGTGAAGAGGCTCACCCCCGTCAAGTTCGCGTCAGGGCCTAGACCATGTCCATCACCTCCGTTGGCAACAACCTCACCGGCGTCCAGGACACCAGCGGCAGCACGCGGCTGGGGAAGGACGAGTTCCTCAAGCTGCTGATGACGCAGCTGTCCCACCAGGACCCGCTCTCCCCCATGGACAGCCAGGCCTTCGTGGCGCAGCTGGCCCAGTTCGCCAACGTGGAGCAGCTCCAGGGGATGAACACCCGCATGGAGACGATGGTGATGGGGCAGGCGGCGGCCAACCAGGTGGGCGCGGCCAACCTGGTGGGGCGGCAGGTCAGCTACCGCACGGACACGGTGGAGGCCTCAGGCGGGCCGGTGGCGCTGATGGGCAGCCTGGACAAGTCCGCCACCGAGGTGACGGCCGTCATCAAGGACGAGAACGGCCGCACGGTGCGCACCTACAAGCTGGGCTCGCAGAACTCGGGCGAGTTCTCCGCGCAGTGGGACGGCCTGGACGACTCGGGCAGCCCGGTGCCGCCGGGGAAGTACAAGGTCTCCTTCACCGCCACGGACGCGGCGGGCAACTCGCTCACCGTGGACTCGCGCGGGCGCGGCGTGGTGGCGGGCGTCACCTTCGAGCGCGGCTACCCCGAGCTCAAGGTGAACGGCGCCACGCTGAAGATGTCGGACGTGCTCGCCATCGAGCTGGCCGGCTGACCCCGCACCCTTCCCACCACTTCCCTCCTCCCCACCGCAGAAAGGACGCACCCGCCATGAGCCTCATCTCTTCGCTGTACATCGGCACCTCGGGCCTCGCCGCCAACACCGACGAACTCAACGTGGTGGGCGACAACATCGCCAACAGCAACACGGTGGGCTTCAAGGCGGGCCGCGCGGCGTTCGAGGCGGCCTTCAGCGAAACGCTGATTGGCGGCGTGGGCCAGATGGGCAACGGCACCCGGCTGCAGGCGGTGCAGCGGATGTTCTCGCAGGGGGCGCTGCTTCAGACGGGGCAGGCCACGGACCTGGCGCTGCAGGGGCCCGGCTTCTTCGTGGTGAAGGGGGAGCACAACGGCGTCCCGGGGCAGTTCTACACGCGGGCCGGGCAGTTCCGGATGGACGAGTCCGGGCACCTCGTCAACCTGGAGGGGCTGCGCGTGCAGGGCTACACCGCGGCCACGGACGGCTCGGTCTCCGGGCCGCTCGGGGACCTCGACCTGGGCGCGGTCAACTCCCCGGCCAAGGCCACCGGGAGCATCACCCTCAAGGGCAACCTGTCCTCGGACGCGCCCATCATCTCCACGCCGTTCGACCCGGCCAACCCGGACGCCACCTCCAACTTCTCCTCGTCCGTCACGGTGTACGACTCGCTCGGCAAGGCGCACCAGGTGGACGTGTACTACTCGCACACCGGCCCGGGGACGTGGGAGTACCACGCGGTCACGGACGTGGCGGGGGTGCCCACGGACATCGCCAACGGGACGCTGACGTTCGACTCGGATGGCAAGCTGACGGACGCCACCACCGGCCCGTTCACCTTCAACCCGCCGGACGCCACCCCGCAGGAGCTCTCCTTCAACTTCGGAGACGCCACGGTGAACGGCGGCACCGGGCTGGGTGGGTTCAGCCAGTTCGCCAACGCCTCGGCCACCACCTTCACCAACCAGGACGGCTTCGAGGCGGGGGTGCTCAGCCGCATTGACGTGGACAGCCAGGGCAACGTGGTGGGCATGTTCACCAACGGCCAGTCCCGCACGGTGGCGCAGGTGGCGGTGGCCAGCTTCCAGGCGCAGGACAAGCTCTCCTCGGTGGGCGGCAACCTTTGGGCGGAGCGCCCCGAGTCCGGCCAGCCCACGGTGGGCGCGGGGGGCGAGGGCGGCCGCGGCGCGGTGGTGGCCGGGAGGCTTGAGCAGAGCAACGTGGATATTTCCAGCGAATTCGTGCGAATGATCTCCGCCCAGCGCGGCTTCCAGGCCAACAGCAAGACCATCAGCACCGCGGACCAGTTGCTGCAGGAACTCATCTCGCTGAAGCGCTAGGCTGGCGGAAGCCATACGGCAGGACTTGGGAGCAACGTCATGATTGCAGTTACACGCCTGGATGGGAGCGAGCTGATCATCAACGACGACCTCATCCTGCAGGTGGAGCGGACGCCGGACACCGTGCTCACCCTGAGCACGGGGTTGCGCCTGCTGGTCAAGGAACCACCCGAGGAGATCATGCGGCGCGTGGTGGACTTCCGCCGCCGCGTCTTCGCGGGGCTGCAAATCATCCCGGCGCAGTCTTAAAAAGCACCCGTCATGGATCTCCTCACCATCCTGGGCATCGTGGGCTCCATTGGAGCCATCCTGCTCGGCCAATTCCTCGAGGGCGGACACGCCGGCTCGCTCGTGCAGCTGACGGCGTTCATCATCGTCATAGGCGGCACCCTTGGCGCGTGCATGGTGGCATTCCCCAAGGACGAGTTCATGCGCGGCATGAAGCAGGTGGGGACCACCTTCAAGGCCCAGAATGCCGACATGGCCGGGCTGTCCGCCAAGCTGGTGGAGCTGGCCGGGCTGGCGCGCCGCGAGGGGGTGCTGTCCCTGGAAGGGAAGATCGCCGAGCTGAGCGACCCCTTCCTCAAGCGCGGCCTGCAGTTGGTGGTGGACGGCGTGGACCCCAACGTGACGCGCGAGACGCTGGAGGTTGCCATCTTCGTCGAGTTCGAGGAGATCAACGCGGGCGCCAAGGTCTGGGAGTCCGCGGGCGGCTTCGCCCCCACGGTGGGCATCCTCGGGGCGGTGCTGGGCCTCATCCACGTGATGGAGAACCTGGACGATCCCACCAAGCTGGGGCCCGGCATTGCCGTGGCGTTCGTGGCCACCGTGTACGGCGTGGGCTCGGCCAACCTGTTCTTCCTGCCGCTCGCCACCAAGATGAAGCGCAACGCCGCCATGGAGAAGGAGCGCAAAACGCTCATCGCCGAGGGGCTGCTCTCCATCCAGGAGGGGTTGTCCCCGCGCATCATCGAGGAGAAGCTGAAGTCCTTCGCGGGCAGCCACGCCGCACACGACGAGCACAAGAAGTAACCTCCCGGAGGCAGCCTTGGCCAAGCGACAGGTCCACGAGGAGCACGAGAACCATGAGCGCTGGCTCGTCTCCTACGCGGACTTCATCACCCTGCTCTTCGCCTTCTTCGTGGTGATGTACGCCACCGGCCGGCAGGACCAGCAGAAGAAGAAGCAGGTGTTGGAGTCCATCCGCTGGGCCATGCACTTTCAGGGGCACGGCGGCGGCGAGGCGGTGGGACTGGTGGCTGGCCGGGACAACTCCTTGCGCGGGGCGGGCAGCACCGCCGGTGGCCAGAAGCCCAGCCGCGCCCGGGCGGAGGCGCTGCGCAAGCAGTTGGAGAAGAAGCTGAAGCCCTACCTGATGGACAAGGGCATCTCCAACGCCGTGCAGGTCTCCACGGAGGACGGAAAGCTGACCATCCGGCTCGCCGCGAGCCGTTTTTTTGACGCGGGGCTGGCAGAGCTGCGGCCGGAGATGATCCCGGTCCTGGATTCCATTGCCGAGGAGCTCCGCCCCCTGGGCAACCCGGTCAACGTGGAGGGCCACGCGGACCAGGGGGCGGTGGTGAGCAACCGCTACCGCAACAACTGGGACCTGTCCGCCGCGCGGGCGGTCTCGGTGGTCATGTACATCGAACGGGCGCACCGCTTTGAACCGGCCCGGCTGTCTGCCGTGGGCCTTGGCTCCACCCGGCCCCTCAACCCCCGGGACACGCCCGAGGCGCGCGAGGAGAACCGGCGCATCGAGCTGGTGCTGGAGCTGGGGATGAGCGACGGCCGAGGCCTGCCGCTCCAGTAACCCCGCCGGGTTCCTGACACCGGGAGCAAGGCACAGCCGTTGCTGCTAACCTTGTTCGCCTTACAGGAGTCTCACGCCTTGGCCGACACCCCCCCCGCCGCCCCCGCACCCACCGCCGCCGCGCCAGCGGCCGCAGAGGAGCCCATCCAGGCCCCCAAGCGCAGCAAGCTGCTGCCCATCATCGTCATCGTCAACGTGGTGGCCGCGCTGGCCGGCGGGGGCTTCTACTTCTTCAGTTCGAAGAACGCCTCCGCGGCCTCGAAGAAGGCGGAGGACCACGGGGAGGCGAAGGCAGACGAGCACGCCGCGGCAGACGCGCACGACGAGGACCCCGAGCAGGCCGCGGACAAGGGCGAAGAGAAGAAGCCCGGGGAGACGGCGCGGCCGTCCGTGCGCTTCGCCGACTTCGTCATCCACCTGCGCAACACGGACGCGGACCGCTACGCCCGGGCCTCCTTTGAGGCGGAGGTGGGCTCGGAATCGGACAAGGCCACGGTGGCGGCCCGAACGCCGGCCATCCGGGACGCCATCATTGCGTACCTGTCGGACCGCTCGGCCGAGGAGCTCCAGGGCAGCAAGCAGATGGCCAAGGCCAAGGAGCAACTGCTGGAGAGCATCAAGGAAATCGTGCCCCGGGCGAAGATCCGGGCCCTGTACATCACAGACTTCGTCGTGCAGTGAGCGCACGCCGCCCTCGCCGGAGCCCTTGCCCATGGCCGCTGACCTGAACCCGGACGAAATCAACGCGCTGATGGACGCCATCCAGGATGGCCGCGCGGGCAAGGCCGAGGGCGAGGACGGGCCGCCGGAGGCGGTGGTGAAGTACGACCTCACCAGCCGGGACCGCATCATCCGCGGCCAGATGCCCACGCTGGACGCCATCAACGAGCAGGTGGCCTCCATCTTCGGCAGCGGCCTGTCCGGCCGCATCCGGCAGAGCCTGCGCGTCACCTCCTCCCCCTCGTCCCTGGTGCGCTTCGGGGACTTCTCCTCCGTGCTGGCCCCGCCCGCCACGGTGTGCGTGCTGACGCTGGGCAAGACGTACGGCCTGTGCCTGGCGGTGCTGGAGCCGGGCGTGGCGGAGTCCCTGCTGGCCGCGGCCATGGGAGACCGGAAGGCCCAGGCCACCCCGGAGGCCCCGGCGCGCCGGGACCTGACGTCCGTGGAGCGGTTCGTCCTCAAGCGGCTGCTCAGCATCCTGACGGAGGCCATGCGCCAAGCATGGACCACGGTCATGCCCATTGAGCCGGAGGTGCTGCGGTTCGAGACGGACCCCCGCATGGCCACCATTGCCCCGCCGCAGGAGGCGGCCATCGTCTGCACTTTCGAGTTCAGCGAGGGCATCACCGGCCGCATCCAGCTGGCCGTCCCCTTCACCGCGGTGGAGAGCGAGAAGAAGGCCCTGTCCGCCCCCCCCAAGGTGAACACCGGGGTGGACCAGCGCTTCGCCGCCTCGCTGGCAGAGGAGCTCGCCCAGGTGCGGGTGGAGCTCCGGGCCATCCTGGGCCGTTCCCAGTCCACGCTCGGCAAGGTGCTGGACCTGGAGGAAGGGGACGTCGTCACGCTGGACACGGACGAGCGCAGCGCCCTGGAGATCATGGTGGAGGGGCGCAGCAAGCTGATGGGCACCCCGGGCGTCTCTGGGGCCAACCTCTCCATCGTGGTGGACGAGCCGGTGCGAGGCCCCATGACGCCCGCCCCGGACAGCAAGAAGACCACCCGGCCGCTCCAGTTCTCCGTGGCCTGAGCCTTGCTCAATGACACCTCCGTCAAGGAGGTGTCACCATGGACAGCAGTGGTTCCCCCCGCCGCCTCGAGTTGCTGTTGGACGTCCCGCTGGGCATCAGCGTGGAGCTGGGGCGCACCCAGCTGACGGTGCAGCAGCTGCTCGGGCTCTCTCCCGGCTCGGTGCTGGAGCTGGACAAGCACGGCGGCGAGCCGCTCGACATCCTCGTCAACGACCGCCTCATCGCCCGGGGCGAGGCGGTGGTCGTCAACGACAAGTTCGGCTTCCGCATTGCGGACATCGTCAGCCGCTCCGAGCGCATTGCCCGCATCCGGTAGTCGCCTTCGCGCCAACGCCCTGACGGCTGCCGCGTCAGGAAAGTTTGGCCCACCCCTTGCCTTGTAGGGCCCCACGCGTCATGGAAACCGAATCCCCCCGCCGGTTGGAGCTGCTGCTGGCAGCAGCAGCTCCAACCGGCGGGGGGATTCGGTTTCCATGACGCGTGGGGC
>VGRA01000018.1 GCA_016875515.1 Deltaproteobacteria bacterium
CAGCCCCGTTACTGCCAGCTGCGCCGCACGCACCCGCCTCACGTGGCTCACTCCCCGAGGTAGGCGCGCCGCACGTCCTCGGACTGCAGCAGCGCCTTGCCCGCCCCCTCCATGGCCACCTCGCCCGTCTCCAGCACGTAGGCGTGGCCCGCGAGGTTGAGCGCGAGGTGCGCGTTCTGCTCCACGAGCAGGATGGACACGCCCTTACCGTTCACGTCCGCGAGGATGCGGAAGATGAGCTGGATGACCTGGGGGGCGAGCCCCAGCGACGGCTCGTCCAGCAGCAGCAGCCGCGGCCGGCTCATCAGCGCCCGGCTGATGGCGAGCATCTGCTGCTCGCCGCCGGACAGGGTCCCCGCCGCCGCCGCCCAGCGCTCCTTCAGCCGCGGGAAGAGGGAAAGCACCCACGCCTCGTCCGCCGCCACCCCGTCCGCGTCGGTGCGCAGCCACGCGCCGAGGCCCAGGTTCTCCTCCACCGTAAGGTTGGGGAAGATGCCGCGCCCCTCCGGCGCATGCGCCATACCGCGCGCCACCAGCAGGTGGGACGGCATCCCGGTGATGTCCTTGCCTTCCAGGGTGATGCGCCCGTCCGCGGGTCGCAGCATCCCGGACACCGCTCGCAGCAGCGAGGTCTTCCCCGCCCCGTTGCGGCCAATGAGCGCCACCACCTCGCCCTTGCGGACGGAGAGGGACACCCCGCGCACGGCCTGGATGGCGCCGTAGGCAACGTGGAGCCCCTGGCACTCGAGCAGCAATTCAGCTGGACGCTCGCTGCCTGCGCTTCCAACGCCGCTCACGCCGCACCTCCCGCGCCCGGCGCAGGGGCGTCCCCGAGGTACGCCTCCACCACCTTGGGGTTGGCGCGCACCTCCGCCCCGGTGCCCGCGGCAATGGTCTCCCCGTGGTCCAGCACCGTGATGCGCTCGCAGATGCCCATCACCAGCTTCATGTCGTGCTCGATGACCAGGATGCCCAACCCGAACCGGTCCCGCAGTTGGCCAATGAGGACCATCAGCTCCGCCTTCTCCCGGGTGTTCATCCCGGCAGCGGGCTCGTCCAGCAGCAGCACCTTCGGGCGCGTGCCCAGCGCGCGGGCAATCTCCAGCCGCCGCTGCTCGCCGTAGGGGAGGTTGCGCGCCTCCTCGTGGGCGCGGCCTGCGAGCCCCATCACCTCCAATAGCGCCAGGGCTTTGGCGGTGAGCGCCTCCTCCTCGGCCTGGAAGCCCGGCGTAAGCAGCAGGGCGCGCCACCAGTCGTAGTAGTCGTTGGCGGCGTCCAGCGCGGTGGCCAGGGGCCGCAGGCCCGACCGCTGCAGGGACTCCACCCGCGCCCGGGAGAACAGCGGGTGCGTCTCCGCCAGGCAGGCCACCTTCACGTTGTCCAGCGCGGTCAGACTCTTGAACAGCCGGATGTTCTGGAACGTCCTTGCAAGGCCGCGCCGGTTGACCTGAAAGGGGCGCATCCCGTTGACGCGCTCGCCGCACACCCGCACCTCGCCCGAGGTGGGCTGGTACACGCCCGTCAGCACGTTGAAGGCGGTGGTCTTCCCCGCCCCGTTCGGCCCGATGAGCCCGAGCAACTCTCCCTTGCGGACGGTGAGGGAGAATTCCGAGAGCGCCTTCAGTCCGCCGAAGACGATGCTGGCAGAACGGGCCTCGAGCAGGACGTCGGATGCGGGGGCGCTCATGGCCGTGCCCCCTGCCCCTTGCGGCGGTCCCACAGTTCCCTCGTGCCGAACAGCCCCTGCGGCCGCGCCAGCATCAGCACCACCAGCAGCAGGCCGTAGACGGGCATGCGCACCTGGTCCACCACCGCCCCCGCCCCCTCTCCGGCGAAGCGGTTGAAGCCGCTTCGCAGCGCCTCGGGCAGCAGCGTCAGCACCACCGCGGCGAGGATGCTGCCGGTGGTGCTGCCCAGCCCCCCGGCCACCACCATCACAACCACCTCCATGCTCTTCACGAAGGTGAAGCTGCCCGGGTTGATGATGGGGACGAAGTGGGCGAACAGCCCGCCCGCCACCCCGGCGAAGAAGGCGCTCACCACGAAGGCGCGCACCTTGTACGCGGTGGTGTTGACCCCCATGGCCTCGGCGGCCACCTCGTCCTCGCGGATGGCGGTGAGCGAGCGGCCGTGGCTGGACTCGGCAATGCGGCGCGCCACCAGCACGGCCAGGAAGGCGCACAACCACACGGCGAAGAGGCTTCCGCGCTGCGGGATGCCGGACAACCCCAGCGCGCCGCCCAGCGCGGGGGTGTTCTGGATGATGACGCGGACGATTTCACCGAACCCCAGCGTGACGATGGCCAGGTAGTCCCCCTTCAGCCGCAGCGAAGGCAGCCCCACCACGAAGCCGCACGCCGCCGCCGCCACGCCCCCTGCCAGCAGCGACACCGCGAACAGCAGTTGATCCGACGCCGCCACCGGCAGCCCCGAGACGGCCACGTCCCCCAGCGGCAGCGACAGCCTGCCTGCCGCGTAGGCCCCCACCGCCATGAAGCCGGCGTGGCCAATGGAGAACTGCCCCGTCATGCCGTTCACGACGTTGAGCGAGACGGCCAGCACCACGTTCACGCCCACCAGGGACGCCACGTAGACGAAGAACTCCTGCCCGCCGAAGAGCCGCTGCCCCGCGGCCAGGGCCAGGCACGCCAGCACCACCGGCAGCACGCCGCGCAACCCAGGAGGGACCATCACACCTTCTCCGCCGTGACCCGGCCGAACAGCCCCTCGGGCCGCAGCAGCAGCACCAGGATGAGGAAGCCGAAGGCCACCGCGTCCCGCCACGACGAGGCGGTGTAGCCCACGACGAATTCCTCCACCAACCCCAGCAGCACCGCCCCCACCACCGCCCCCGGCACGTTGCCGATTCCGCCAATGACGGCCGCCACGAAGGCCTTGAGCCCCTGCTGCGTGCCCATCAGTGGCTCAATCTTCACGTCCTTGATGGCGAACAGGATGCCCGCCCCCGCGGCCAGCGCGGAGCCCAGCATGAAGGTGACGGCGATGACGCGGTCGGTGTGGATGCCCAGCAGCGCCGCTGTGCGGTGGTCATGCGAGACGGCGCGCATGGCCCGCCCGAAGCGCGTGCGGAACACGAGGTACTGCAGCCCCGCCATCAGCCCCAGCGCCACGGCGAAGCTGATGACCTGCCAGTTCCAGAGCGTCACCTCTCCGTCCAGCAAGGTGAGCCACGGCTGGCGGCGGATGACCTCCGGGAAGGCCCGCGGGTTGGGGCCGGGGAGGAAGCCCCAGTCCATCTGGAAGCCGTAGGAGACTGCGAAGCTGATTCCAATGGCGGTGATGAGCGCCGTCAGCTTGGGCTTCTCCCGCAGCGGCCGGTACGCGAAGCGCTCGATGAGCCAGCCCACCGCCGCGCACGCCGCCATGGAGAGGAAGAAGATGGCCAGCACGGACGCCATGCCGAAGCCGCCGCGCTGCTTGAACTGCAGCGCCGAGGCGTACCCCACGTAGGTGCCCATCATCATCACGTCGCCGTGGGCGAAGTTGATGAGCTTCAGCACCCCGTAGACCATGGTGTAGCCGAGCGCGACCAGCGCGTAGATGGTCCCGGCTGACAGCCCGTTGATGACGTGCTGGAGGAAGTCGCTCAAAACGGGCGGGCTACGGGCTCACCGAGGCGGCGAAGACCGCCTTGCCGTTCTCCACCTTCAGCACCACGGCGGGCTTGGTGGCGTTGCGCTTCTCGTCCAGGGTCAGCTTGCCGGCCGCCCCGTCGAAGTCCTTCGTCTGGGCCAGGGCGTCCCGGATGTCCGGCCCCTCCAGGGACTTGCTTTTGCGCAGCGCCGCCACCGCCACGTTGGCCGCGTCGTACGCCAGCGCGGCGAGCGAGTCCGGCACCTTGCCGTTGTGCTTCGCCTTGTACGCGGAGATGAACGCCTGGGTGGCCGGGTTGGGCGAGTCCGGCGAGTAGTGGTTGGTGTAGTAGCTGCCGTCTACCGCGCTGCCGCCCAGCTCGAACAGCTTCTCGGACTCCCAGCCGTCCCCGCCCAGCAGCACCGCCTTCAGCCCCAGCTCCTGCGCCTGCCGCGCAATGAGCCCCACGTCCGTGTAGTAGCCGGGGATGTAGATGCCGTCCGGCTTCGCCTTCTTGAGTGCGGTCAGCTGGGCGCGGAAGTCCGTGTCCCCCTTGCTGTAGCTCTCCACGCCGGCCACCTTGCCGCCCATCTCCGCGAAGCGCAGCTGGAACACGCCGGTGAGCCCCGTGGAGTACGCGGACTTGTTGTCCTGCAGCACCGCCACGTTCTGCAGCTTGAGCGTCTCGCGGGCGAACTTCGCCATGGCGTAGCCCTGGAACGGGTCAATGAAGCAGACGCGGAAGATGTAGTCCCCCTTCTGCGTGACCGCCTCGTTGGTGGAGGACGGGGACACCATGGGCACCTTGGCCGCCTGGGCCTTGTCCGCCATGGCCAGCGAGTTGGTGGAGGCCACCTCGCCCAGGATGAGTTTCACCTTGTCCTGGTTGATGAGCCGCACCGCCGCGTTGGCCGCCTCCTCGGGCTTGCCCTGGTCGTCGTAGACGCGGACCTCCAGCTTCTTGCCGTTCACCCCGCCGGCCGCGTTGGCCTGCTCGAGCGCCAGCTGGATGCCCTCGTGGGTGCTCTGGCCGAACGTGGCCTCCGCCCCGGTGAGCGAGCCCACCTCGCCCAGCAGGATGACGTCGGAGGCCGGGGGCGGGGCGGCGGGGGCCTTCAGCTCGGGGGTGGCGGGCGCAGCGGGGGCCTGCGCGGGCTGCTTCTTCTCGCAGCCGGCCAGCAGGGACGCCGCTGCCAAGAGCGCGGGGAGGAGGGAACGCATGGGAGGTGCTCCGGGAAGTGTGGGCCTCTTCAAAGAGAGTGTCTTCCTAGCAGGAAAAGGCCTCCCCCGGTGGGAGTCCCGCCCCGTGGGACCGCGCCGAGGTCCGCTGTCTCCGGGCAGTTGCGGAGCGCGGGGCCTGGCGGTCGGGGGGCGGTTCCACCGTGCGAGGCTTCTCGGATAGATGCGTCTGCCATCCCTTTTCCCGCTGCTGGCCGCACTCGCATTCTCCTGCGCGCCTCTCGGCCCTTTGGAGCCAGAGCCCGGGGGCGTGCTCCCGCGGGCCGTGCCTGTGGACGCGGGCGAGGGGCCGGAGGAGCCAGAAGAGCCGGCCCCGGACGCGGGCGCGCGCATGGACGGCGGAGAGCCCACGGGCGGGGACGGCGGCACGGGCACGTGTGGAGACGGCACGTGCGCGGGCGAGTCCTGCACGGACTGTCCACGGGATTGTGGAAGCTGCTGCAGCAACACCGGCGGCCGCAGCTGCGGCGGCAACGGCATCTCCGGCAGCCCGGACACCCTCTACCGGTGTGACGGCACGCGCTATGTGCCGCACGAGACGTGCAGCGGCCCGTGCGTGGTGCTGCCGTCCGGCGTTCCGGACCGCTGCCCGCTGGGGCCGCCCCCCGCGGGGCTGGTGACGCAGCTGTCGGTGAAGCCGTACGTCGAGGGAAGCTGCCAGTCCGTGAACTGGCCGGGCTGGCCGCACGCGGCGCAGGCATGCAGCTACAGCGCGTCCGGCAGGAGCGCCACCGTCGCCGTGGCCAACCCGCCCGCCGAGGTGGTGGCGAAGTGGGTGGTGGACGCCTCCGCCTTCATCCGCCGGCTGCGCGCGCTGCAGACCACCCACCCGGCCGAGTGGGAGCAGGGGCTCTCCGCCATGGCCCGGCACATGCTGCTGCAGTCCTCGCGCATCTTCCCTCTGGAGGGGGGCGTCATCGAGGACATGGGGAGCGGCCCGGTGGTGTACCCGTTCCTCAAGGGCGTCACGCAAGGGTGTTCCAGCGGCTGCTTCTGCCGCATCAACTCCATGGACCGCACCACCTACTGCAGGTGGCGGGAGGCCATGGGCGGGGAGACGGAGGCTTCGTGCCTGCAGCGGGTGGGGAGTTCCGGCCACACCTCGGGCTGGGCGGACCAGTGTCTGGGCAACCACGCCCGGGCCTGGACGGCGGACTGGAACGAGCACTTCCGGGCCATGGCCTGGAGCGCCGGGAAGTCCGTATCCGCCGCGTGCCCCACCGCCAGCGCCTGCACCCCGGCGCAGGTGGTGGCGGAGGTGCGGGCGGCCTACGGGCCGTAGGCGGCCTGCGTCAGCCGTCCCGGTCCGAGGCGGCGGCCTGTTCCGGGAAGGCGCCGCGGAGGAAGGCGGCCAGCTCCGTGGAGGTGGCCGGGGGGACCGCCTCGGAGAGCGCCCCGGCCATGGCGCGAGCGTCCGGGTAGCGGGCGTGGACGGACTTGTCGCACGCGCGGGCGAGCACCTCCCACAGCGGTCCGGGGATGCGCGGGTGCGGGGGCAGCGGGTCACTCACGATGGCGGTCATGGTGAGCAGGTCGTCCCCGCGGTCGAACGGCAGCGTCCCCGCGGCGGCCTTGTAGAGAACGAGCCCCATGGAGAAGAGGTCGCTCCGGGCGTCCAGGGGCTCGCCGGAGGCCTGCTCCGGGGACATGTAAAGCGGCTTTCCCTTCACCAGCCCCACGGCGGTGACGCTGCGGTGCATGCGGCTGCGGGCCACCCCGAAGTCCAGCACCTTCACCACCCCGTCGAAGCCGACCATGAGGTTGTGGGGGGAGAGATCCCGGTGGACCAGCTCCAGCGGGCGGCCGTCTTCTCCCCGCAGACAGTGGGCCGCGTGCAGCCCGCGCAGCGCCTGGCCCACCACGGCGGAGGCCACCGGCAGCGGCAGCCCCTGCCGGTGGCGGCGGATGACCTGCGAGAGGTCCACCCCGCGCAGCAGCTCCATGGTGAACCAGGGGGCGTCCCCGTCCCGGCCCTGGTCCAGCACCTCCACCACGTTGGGGTGGCGCAGCCGCAGCCCCAGCCGGGCCTCGGTGGAGAAGGCCTCCACCATGTCCGGCTCGCCCACCAGGTGGGGCAGCATGCGCTTGAGCGCCACCACGCGGTTGCCCGGCCCCTGCGCCTGGAGCACCTGGGCCATGCCCCCGGTGCCCAGCGGGGCGAGCAGCCGGTAGGGCCCCATGCGCCCCACGTCCTGCCCCTGCCCGCCCCGGACCAGTGCCGCCAGCCGCTCTGCCGGCCCCTCGCCGCCGTCCAGCCCGGTGAAGGCGAGCAGCGCCACGTCCAGCTGGTCCGCCATGGCGGCCAGCAGCGCGCGCTGCAGCGGGGCGCCGTCCGGGTGGGCCCCCGGCAGCTCCAGCCCCAGGGCCCCCAGCCGCACCCCGCCCACGTCCAGCGGGCAGACGAGCAGCGTGTTGCCATTGTCCAGCGGCACCGCGCCGTCCTTCGCGCGGTGGGACTCGAACTCGAAGCCCGGGGCGCCCGTCACCCGCCCGAGCAGCGGCCCCTCGGGCCCCTCCAGCACCACCGTCCCGGCGGGGGCGCGCAGCATGCGGGCGCAGTAGGAGAGGAAGACGTCCAGCGCGGCAGAGACCCCCAGCTTGCGGGCGAGGCAGTCCTCCACCACGTCGTCCGCGAGCCGGGTGACGCGCGTCACGGCGCGCAGGAAGGCGAGTTCCTCCTGTTCGCTGGCGAAGGTGGGGAGGCCGTGTCCCACGGGAGGGGGCCGTCAGCTGGCCTTCGCCTGGTCCGCGTAGATGGCGTCCGCGATGCGGTAGGCGCTGCCCTCCAGCCGCTGGATGGCCTCCTTCAGCTTCGCCGGATCCGTGGTGTCCAGCACCGCCTTCAGCGCGCCCATGTCCACCTGGATTTCCGCGCGGTCCTTGTCCGAGAGGACCTTGGCGTACTCCTCCAGGGACTTCTCCGTGGTGTAGATGAGGCCGTCGGCGTTGTTGCGGAGTTCGGCGAGTTCCTTTTTCTTCTTGTCGCTCTCCGAGTTGGACTGGGCGTCCGACACCATCTTCTGGATTTCCGCCTCGGACAGGCCGGAGTTGCCCACCACGCGCACCTCCTGCTTGCGCCCGGTGCCCAGGTCCTTGGCGGAGACTTGGACGAGCCCGTTGGCGTCAATGTCGAAGCTGACTTCAATCTGCGGCACGCCGCGGGGGGCGGGCGGGATGCCGGCCAGCTCGAAGCGGGCGAGCGTCTTGTTGTCCGAGGCCATCTCGCGCTCGCCCTGCAGCACGTGGACGATGACGAGCGACTGGTTGTCCGTGGCGGTGGAGAAGACCATGCCGCCCTTGCAGGGGACGGTGGTGTTCTTCTGGATGATTTTGGTGAAGACGCCGCCGGCGGTCTCCACGCCCAGGGACAGGGGCGTGACGTCCAACAGCAGCAAGTCCTTCACCTCGCCCTTGAGGACCGCCCCCTGGATGGCGGCGCCAATGGCCACCACCTCGTCCGGGTTGATGCCCCTGTGCGGGTCCCTGTTGAAGAACTCCTTCACCTTGGCCTGCACGCGCGGCATGCGCGTCATGCCGCCCACCAGCAGCACCTGCTGGATGTCTGCCTGGCTGACGCCGGCGTCCTTGAGCGCCGTCTTGCACGGTTCAATGGTGCGGTCGATGAGCTCCGCCACCAGCTTCTCCAGCGTGGCGCGGTTGAGGGAGAGCACCAGGTGCTTGGGCCCGGTGGCGTCTGCCATGATGAACGGGAGGTTGACCTCCGTGTCCGTGGCGGAGGACAGCTCATGCTTGGCGCGCTCGGCGGCCTCCTTCAGCCGCTGCAGCGCCATGCGGTCCTTGCGCAGATCCACGTTGTGGGCCTTCATGAACGTCTCGGCCAGGTGGTCGATGATGCGCTGGTCGAAGTCCTCGCCGCCCAGGAAGGTGTCGCCGTTGGTGGACTTCACCTCGAAGACGCCGGAGTGCAGCTCCAGCACGGAGACGTCGAACGTGCCGCCGCCCAGGTCGTACACCACGACCTTCTCGCTCTTGCCCTCCTCCACCTTGTCCAGGCCGTAAGCGAGCGCCGCGGCGGTGGGCTCGTTGATGATGCGCAGGACGTTGAGGCCCGCAATGCGGCCCGCGTCCTTGGTGGCCTGGCGCTGGCCGTCGTTGAAGTAGGCCGGGACGGTGATGACCGCCTCGGTCACCTGCTCGCCGAGGTAGTCCTCCGCCGTCTGCTTCATCTTGGACAGCACCATGGCGGAAATTTCCTGCGGGCTCAGCGCCTTGCCCCGCGCCTCCACCCAGGCGTCCCCGTTCTGCGCCGACACCACCTTGAACGGGCTTGCAGAGATGGCCTTCTTGGCCTCCGGCGACTCGAACTTCCGGCCGATGAGCCGCTTGACCGCGTAGAGGGTGTTCTCCGGGTTGGTGACCGACTGCCGCTTGGCAATCTGCCCCACCAGCCGCTCGCCAGACTCGGTGAAGGCCACCATGGACGGCGTGGTGCGGCTGCCCTCCGAGTTGGGCATCACCACCGGGTCCCCCCCCTCCATCACCGCCACGCACGAGTTGGTGGTGCCGAGGTCGATTCCAATCACCTTCGCCATATCGTCCCTACTCCTCTGCTGCTCAAAGCGTTCGTCATGCCCCCGCGGGCACGCGGCTGACTGCCACGAGCGCGGGCCGGATGAGCCGGTCGTTCAACGTATAGCCGCGGACCACCTCGGTCACGACGGTGTTGGGCGGCACCTCCGCCGTCTCCACCTGCTGCATGGCCTCGTGGCGGTGGGGATCAAACGGCTGCCCCTGCGCGCTGAAGCCCTTCACCCCGTGCTTGCCGAGCGCGTCTTCGAACAGCTTGCGCGTCATGGTCAGCCCCTCTCGGAGCGAGTCGAAGTCGGCGGGGCTGTTGGCGTGCGCGAGCGCCCGGTCCAGATTGTCCAGCACGGGGAGAAACTCCTTCAACAACTTCTCGCTGCCGAATTTCTGGACGTCCTCGCGCTCCTTCTGGGCGCGCTTCTTGAAGTTCTCCAGGTCTGCCGCCGCGCGCAGGGCGCGGTCCTTGGAATCTGCCGCCTCGGCCGAGGCCACCTTCAGCTTCTCCTGCGCGTCCCGGGCCTTCTCCATCCACTCCCGGCCGCGGGCGAGCCCGTCCTCCAGCTGGGCCTTGAGGATGGCCACCTCTTCCGAGGAATCCGCCCCCTTGGCACGCTCCACGCTGCGGAGCGCGGCCGCAATGGCGTCCTCGCCAATGTCCACGGAGAAGCTGCCCTTGTCGCTGTCGTCACCGGAAGTCATCACAGGGTGCGAACTATGGCACGGAGCCCCGCAATGCAACACCCCGGAGTCCGATCACATGTTTGACGTAGACGTTGTGTTTTTCCGGGGACCTACGGTCTTCCTCGCCCGCCTCCGCGGGGGCTCGGCAGGGTCGAGGGGATCCGTGGAACCGGTGGCAGCAGCGGGCGTTGGGTCAGGGGGAGTGGCCGCGGACTGCTGCTGCGCCCGGAGCGCCTCCTGCGCCTGCTCGAGCGCTCCCTGGGCGGCAGCCGCCAGCTGCCCCAGCGCCTCGAGCGCCTGTTGCCCGGCGTGCCGTACCTCCTCGCGCAGACGGGCCTGCACGGCGGGGTCCTGCACCTGGGCGGCCAGCCGGTCTGCCTCGCGCTTCAGCTCACCGGACAGCCGTGCGGCCTCCGCCTCGAGCCGCTCCTGCAGGGACTTCCAGTCAATGGGTGCCATGGTCAGGGCGGAGCCTAGCCCGCACCCGTCCCCTGCGTTATTCCCCACCCCACCATGACGCCTTCAGACGACATCCGGCTGGACTTCCGCCGCGGCGAGCAGGTGGGGCTGGACGAGGCGGTGCTGTGCGCCCACAAGCCGCTGCCGCACCTGCTGGAGATTGCCCGCCAGGCGCGCGCCTCCGGGCGCGGCATGCTCTTCACCCGCCTCTCCCCCGAGCAGCAGGCAGCGCTGGTGGCGCAGGTGGAGGGGCCGTGGGACTGCTGCGCTGTCTCCCGCACCGCGGTGTTGGGGGCGCCGCACCCGCTGCGCGGAGAGGGGCGGGTGGCGGTGGTGGCGGCGGGCACGTCCGACGCGCAGGTGGCGCACGAGGCGCTGCGGACGCTCGCCTTCGCCGGGGAGAAGGCCACGTCGGTGGTGGACGTGGGGGTGGCCGGGCTGTGGCGGCTGCTGGACCGGCTGGAGGACATCCGGCGCCACCCCGTGGTCATCGTGGTGGCGGGGATGGACGCGGCGCTGCCCACGGTGGTGGGGGGGTTGGTGGGGAGCGCGCTGGTGGCGGTGCCCACGTCGGTGGGCTACGGCGTGGCCGAGGGAGGCCACGCGGCCCTCCACTCCATGCTCTCCTCCTGCGCGCAGGGGGTGCCGGTGATGAACATCGACAACGGGTTTGGCGCCGCCTGCGCGGCGCTGCGCATCCTGCGCGCGGCGGACCGGCTGGCCGGGCGCTGACGGCGGCGGCGCTACTTGCGCTGCCGGCGGTCCTCTCGCTGCTCCCGGCGGTCCTCGCGGAGTTCGCGCTGGTCCTCCCCGTGCTCCTGCGCCGTGCGCCGCAGGTCCCGGCCCTGCTCGCGCGCCACCTCCCCCAAGATGGCCGCGCGGGCGTCCAGGGAGGAGGGGTCCATCTTTCCCGCGAGCCCGCTCCAGCGGGCGGCCAGGCCGGTCACGCGGTTGCGCGCGGAGGCCTCCGCGCGGAGGTCACGCTGGTCATCTTTCAGGTCCCGGCGGTCGTCCCGGAGATCCCGCCGGCTGTCAGCCTGCACCCCCGCTGCACGGCCGGTGCGGGCGTCCGCCACCGCCTCCCCGGCGGCCCCCGCCGTCTCCCCGGCCGAGCGGATGACCTCGGCGGCCGCCCGGTTTGCCTCGCGCTGCGACTCGGCACGCTCGCCGGCGAGGAAGCGGGACACCTCGGCGTCCAGGGCGGCGACGCCCTCCATGTTCCCGGCGGCCCTCAGCTCCTGCAGCCGCTGCGCGTAGCCGCGGGCGCGGGCCAGGTCCACCCGGTCGCCGGCGTACTCGGCGCGGTTGCGGGACAGCTCCCGCTTGTCCTGCTGGACGTCCCGCCGGTTGCGCGCCTGCTGCGCGGACTGGGCGTGGGCGGTGAGGGCAGCGAGTGCGGCGAACAGGGCGGCAGTGCGGTTCATGGGCTTGGGGCTCCAGCGCTGGCGGAAAAGGGGACACGACACTTTAGGCGGGACGCGGCCGCCCGCCGAGTGATTCACCGCTTTATCCACGCCGCCATGGCCACGGCGTGGACCACCTTCAGAGGCACGTTCGCGGCACGGGCGAGGGCGCGGACGTCCTCGTACTCCGGCTGGGCGTTCAGCACCCGCTCCCCGTCCAGCCCCAGCTTGATGCGCACCCGGCCCCAGGGGGTCTCCACCTCGTCGTGGCGGCGCTGCAGCACGGTGCGGGAGACGGCCGCCTCGCGCAGCCCCAGGGTGGGGGTCTCCTCCAGCAGCAGCTTCCGGAGCGGCTCCCGGTGCGCGCCGTCCGCAAGGACGTGCACCACGTGCCCCGGGCGCCCCTTCTTCATGGTGGCGGGCACCACCCATGCGTCCAGCGCCCCCAGCTCCAGCGCCCGCTCCAGCACGTACCCGAGCAGCTGCGGGCTGCAGTCATCCAGGTTGGCGGAGAGTTCATAGGCGGCCTCGCCATCGGCAGACAGCCGTTGGTTCTCCGAGGACATCTCCCCCAGCGTGGCCCGCAGCACGTTGGCGCGGTCCGGCCAGTCCTTCGTCCCCACCCCGTAACCCACCTTGAGGGGGGTGAAGACCGGGGGCGGGGCCACGCGGGCGAACACCTTGAGCAGCGCGGCGCCGGTGGGCGTGGTGAGCTCCCCCACGCCTTCATGGCGCACCGGGACGCCGGTGAGAATCTCCACCGTGGCGGGCGGCGGGATGGGGACGTGGCCATGGGCCATGTGGGAGAGACCGCTGCCCAGCGGCGGCGGGGCGGCGTACACCTCCGGGTCCCCGAGCAACTCCAGCACCATGGCGGCGCCGCAGATGTCCAGGATGCTGTCCACCGCCCCCACCTCGTGGAAGTGGATGTCCTGCAGCGGGATGCCGTGGAGCTTCGACTCCGCGCGGCCGATTTCGGCGAAGACGGCGAGCGCCCGCCCCTTGGCCCGCTCGGGCAGCGTGGGGCAGTTCCAGATGAGCTGCTGGATGTCGGAGAGGTGCCGCTCGGGCTGCTGGGGGCCGTGCAGGCGGATGTCCACGTGGGTGCCGCCAATGTGGTGGCGGCTCTCCCAGCGGCGCTGCAACTGCCAACCAGGCAGCCCCAGCCCGGACAGGGCGTGCAGCAGCGCCCCCTCGTCCACGCCCAGGTCCAGCCCGGCGGCGAGGAACATGTCTCCGGCAATGCCGCCCACCGGCTCCAGGTAGAGGATGCGAGTGCCCATGGGGCGGGCGGAGTACCCCGG
>VGRA01000019.1 GCA_016875515.1 Deltaproteobacteria bacterium
AGCGGCGGGCCCTGCCGCGCTGCAGCCGCCGCGCGCCTCTCCCGGCGGGCCGGTGCCCGGTCCGGGGGCCGTCTCGGCTCCCGGCGGCTCCGTCCCGGCGTCCACCTCCGGGGCGGGGCTGCCTGCGTCCGGCTCGCCCGGGGAGCTGGTCTGCCCACAGGGAGGCGGCGTGGACGGTTCCCAGTCCAGGCATCCCGCTGCCGTGGTCCCCAGCCCGTACGAGCCGCGCTCCGGCAGGGTGCGGGCGGCGCCCGCCGCGTCCTCCACGACGAAGGCGTACCGCCTGCAGGCGGGCCCGGCGAGCGAGAGGGTGGTGAGCCAGGTCCCGTTCGTCCCGCTCCCGCGCTCCAGCTGCAGGGCGGTGCAGGTCCCCGCCACGTTGACGGTCACGTTGCGGGGCGCGCCGGCGGGGTCATGGTGGTTCAGCCGGAATTCCACCGGCTGGGGGCCGGCGGAGAGGAACTGCCCGAAGGAGGCGCCCACCTCGTGCCCGCCTGCCACGGGCCCGGTGGCCAACGCGCCCGAGGCGAAGTTGCCGGTCCAGTGGTTCTCGTACCAGCCGGTGCCCACCCGGGAGGCAGAGCCCAGGATGATGGCGCAGTGGCCGGGGCTCATCATCCACGCGCGGTGCGCCGCGCGCGGGGACGCCTGCCCCTTGGCGATGATCTCCCCCGTCCCGCTGATGCCGAACAGCCCCATCCGGTCAAAGGTCTGGGTGCACTGGGAGGACGGGCAGTCGGACAGGCACCGCGGGGCGTTGGTGCAGGCGCAGGCGGCAGACCCGTCACAGGTGCCCAGGGGTGGCCACCGCGTGGAGAGGTCCGGGACGAGCAGGCAGGGCGAGTCGTGCTGGAAGCAGCCGGTCCTCGCCAGGTTCGTGCTGTGGAAGCGCGCCGCACGGTCCAGCTCCCACGCATCCGCGAGCGGGGGGCGGACCGCGGACTGAAGGCACGCCTTGGGGTCCGCCCCGGGCGCAGCACGGGACCGGTTGAAGTGCACCTGCAACATCCGCTCTGGCCAGCCGGGATAGCCGTCCCGGGGCACGCCCCGCTGCGCCTGCGCCCACGCCGCCGTGGACACCCCGAACACCAGAAATGCCAACGCCCGCACGAGGACTGCCATGATTCGCCCCGGGGGCCGAGCATGGTCCAGACCTTCACCGGACGGCAAACCCGGGCGTGCGCGCGCCCTGCGTGTCCTGTCATCCGCATGGGCGGCATACCCGCGCTCCATGAACCGACCCTGGATGCTGGCCCCGTGGGGCGTGGCGCTCGTGTTCTCGTGAATGCCGGGACAGCCGCAGCCTCAACCAGACGCGGGCATGGACGCCGGCGTGGAGGTGGGCACCTCCCGGGACGAGGAGGCGCTCACGCAGCTGGGCAAGGCCTCGAAGGTGCCGCTGAAGGTGCCGCTGAAGGTGTACGCGGAGCAGGGGCGGGTGCGGGCGCTGGCCCTGGACGCGCCGGTGCCGCAGGCGGTGGACACGGTGGCCGGGGTGCGCGCCTTCCTCGTCCAGCAGGGGCCGCTGCTGGACGTGGGCGAGGTGGGGCAGGGGCTGGTGCTGTCCCGCTACCGCAGCGCGGGCACGCCCACGGCGCTCGGCTTCTCGCAGCGGGTGGCGGGCGTCCCCGTGCTGGGGGCCTGGCTGGGGGTGCGGGTGGTGGACCCGGCATCCCCCGCCTGTGCTGGAGCGTCCGCGCGCGGCTGCCGGATGGGCAGACGGCGCAGGTGGTGCTCGATGCGGACACGGGGGAGAGGCGCGCCACCTTCCCGGACGAGGCGACGTTCGACCTGGACCTCAACGCGGTCTACGGCCACTCCTCGGATTGGTGCTGGTGGGACACCTTCGTCGACGACCGCGGGTACTCCGAGAGCGGTGACGTGGGGTACGACCCGGCAGGCAACTCGTACAAGGACGGCCCGGACGGGTACGCGGCCATCCGCGGGGCGTGGAACTGGTACCGCGCTCGCTTCGGCCGGGAGTCGTATGACCGGGACGACGGGCAGGTGGAGATGTTCCTGCACCGCGGCAGCTCCGACGGCGGCACCTGGCGCAATGCGCGCATCAACCGGGCCTGCCAGCAGCTGGAGTTCGGGGACGGGTTCGCCGAGCCGGACGTGGTGGCGCACGAGTTCGGCCACGCGGTGGTCATCCGCGACACCGGCATCGAGCCGTGAAACCAGCCGGGGGCGCTCGACGGGGCGCTCGCGGACCTGTTCGCCGCCTTCTACGCGTTCAGCTGGGTATCCGGGACGACGCTCCCGGTGAGCCAACTGCGGGACCTGGCGCACCCTGCCTGCTCCGGCAACCCCTCCCACATGTCCGAGTACCGCGTCTCCTCCGGCGACGCGGCGGGGGACCACGGCAGCGTGCACCACATCAGCACCATCGTGTTCCACGCGGTGGCGGTGATGGTGGACCCCTCCTTGAAGGTCACGACGCGCACCATCCCGGGGGGCTCCACCGAGGAGGTGGCGTGCCTCACCTACCGCGCGGTGGAGGGGTAGCTGGGGCAGACGAGCGACTTCGAGGACTTCCGGCTGGCCTTGTGGCAGGTGGCCCGCGAGGGGGACTGCGAGGTTCCCGCTACCGCGGCCTGCACCGTGCTGAACGCCTTCCACAACGCGGGGCTGGGCAGCGGGGACCTGGACTGTGACGGGGTGGGGCGCGCGTGCCCGGAGGACGGCTCGAAGGCGGCGGCGCGCGAGACGGCGTGCGCGCTGGCCCGCGCGCAGGAGCACCTGTTCAACCCGGACCCGCGCGTGTTGAAGGGGCCCGGGTGACGCGCCCTGCGCGTGCGCGGCGGCCGGCGGGAGCAACCCTTCGTGGAAGGAGGGGCCCGCCCCGGAACGGTGGCTTTCGCGCGGATGTGGACCCGGGGCTGCCACCCGGCATGGCCGCGGCGTGGGGCGTTAGCGCCTCCACTCCCGCGGGACGGACTGCGAGGACGCCCGGCGCTCGAGCTCCTCCAGCGCGGCGCGCGCCTGGGCGAGTTCAGCGCGGTTCTGCGCGAGCCGGGCCCGCGCCTCCTCCCAGCGCGGGTCCGCCCCGGAGATGCAGCCGAAGTTCGCCGGGGCGGTCCCCCGGGCCTGCATCAGGGTGGAGGGCAGCGGCACCGCGTCGTAGCTGCAGCGCACCTGCCCGGTGATGGGCAGCCCGCTCACCTCCTCCACCACCTTCGCGTCCTCCGCCACCGCCTGCTCCAGCCGCTCGATGCGCGCGCAGGCCTCCTGGAACCGCGTGCGCCAGCCCCGCTCGGCCTCACGGGGGTCTGCCTTCGGGACCTGCGGCTGCACTTTCGCCGGCGCGGATGGGGGCGCGGAGGCAGCGGCAGGGGGCGCCTCCTGCTTCTCCGCGGGGACCACGCTCACCCCCGTGCCCGCCACCGGGCGAGCACTCTTGCCGCGCGGGACCGCGGCCGGGTTGTCCGTGAAGTGGGTGGTGCCGTCCGCGTCCGTCCAGGAATAGATCTCCTGGGCCCACGCCGCGGAGGCGGCGAACACGCACACGGCTGCCAACCGGGACACCATGGCGCAAGATGATGTCAGGTGCCGCCCCGGCAGGGCCAGCCTGCGGCCGGTCGTGGCTCAGGCATGGGCGCCCACCCGGGTTGCCGACCGCTGCGCGTGCTCCGCCACGGCCCAGGCTGCCAGCGGCGCCAGTTCGAACCATGTGGCGGTGATGGGCGGTGGCGCGTCTGCCGTACGGGAGACGGGGTGCCCGGGGCGGGGCGGTGTTGACCTTCCGCCCGCAGCGCGGCAATGACCCGGGGTCGTGAGCTACGCCGTCAAGGAGCTGTTCCACACGCTGCAGGGCGAGGGCATGCAGGCGGGCCGCGCCGCGGTGTTCCTGCGCTTCGCCGGGTGCAACCTCTGGTCGGGCCGGGAAGCGGACCGGGGCAAGGGGCCGGGCGGTTGCTCGGCCTGGTGCGACACGGACTTCGTCGGGACGGACGGCACCGCGGGTGGGAAGTACGCCACTGGAGAGGCGCTCGCGCGGAAGGTGGCGGAGGCCTGGCAGGGTGGGACGGAGCGCCGGCTGGTGGTGTGCACCGGGGGCGAGCCGCTCTTGCAGCTGGACGCCGCGCTGGTGGGCGCGCTGCACGCGGAGGGGTTCGAGGTGGCGGTGGAGACCAACGGCACGCAAGAGGCGCCGCCGGGCATTGACTGGGTGTGCGTCAGCCCCAAGCAGGGCGGGGCGCTGGTGCTGCGGGCGGGGAACGAGCTCAAGCTGGTCTACCCGCAGGTGGGCATGGAGCCGGAGCGGTTCGAGGGGCTGGGCTTCCAGCACCTGCTGCTGCAGCCTCTGGACGGCCCAGAGCGCGAGGAGAACACCCGGCGCGCGGTGGCGTACTGCATGGCCCACCCGAGGTGGCGGCTGAGCGTGCAGACGCACAAGGTGCTGGGCATCCGGTAGGGCGCGGGCGCGGGTTGAGCCGGGCGGGGGCGGCCCCTACACTCTCCGGTGCGATGCCCCACGACGGTGCTGCCAGCCAGGCCTTGACCGACACGTCTCCCCGGGCGGAGGCCCGGTACTGGGAGCGGCTGCGGGCCACCCCGCCGGCCGAGCGGCTGGAGCGCGCGCTGCGGCTGTCCGAGCGTATCCGCGCGCTCACGTGGGCCGACGTCGAGCGGCAGAACCCGGGCGCCTCCCGCAGGGACCTGGCCGTGGCGTTCCTCCGGCGCGTCTACGGGGACGAGCTCGCGGACCGCTACGCGGCCCGGCATCCGGCGACATGAAGGTGGAGGACTCCACGCTGGTGGTGGTCCGCGCGCTCGAGCGGATGGGGGTGCGCCACTACGTGACAGGGAGCCTGGCCAGCTCGCTGCACGGGGAGCCGCGTGCCACGAATGATGCGGACCTCGTCGCGGCGCTGCTGCCGGTCCACTTCCAGCACCTGCAGCGGGAGCTCAAGGACCGCTTCTACCTGGACGGGGACGAATTCCGCCGGGCGTGTGAGCGGCACCGGTCGTTCAACCTCGTGGACGAGGTGGAACTCGCCAAGGTGGATGTCTTCTGCGTGGCCGCCGAGGGCTACCAGGGGGAGGCCCTGGACCGGGCGGTCCTGATGGAGCTGGAGCGGGGAGACCACTTCAGCGCCGTGCACGTCGCGAGCGCCACGGACGTCGTGCTGTCCAAGCTGCGCTGGTACGAGCTGGGGTCACGGGTGTCCGACCGGCAGTGGCGGGACCTGCTCGGCATCGCGCGGGCACAGCGGGGCGCGCTGGACCTGGCCTACGCCCAGCGGTGGAGCCAGGCCCAGGGAACCGGTGAGTTGCTCCAGCGCCTGCTGGTTGAAGCCGGCGCGTAGAGGGCAGGGGCGTCTACTTGCCTCCGGCGCTGAAGCAGCGCGCCAGCCCGTCGGGCTTCAGTTCGTACTTCGGGGCGAGGCTCGAGTGGCACCCGTTGCAGGCACGGATGCCCTTCTCCTTCATGAACGCCTTCATCTGGTCCTTCGCCGCTTTCTGTCCCCCCTTGATGCAGGCCTCCTTACCCGTCTCGCCGCGCGCCACCGGTTCGGGGGTAAGGTGCCGGCTGCCCATGTCCCACGTCACGCTCGTCGCCCCGCACTTCATGGAGAACACCAACCGGTACGTCGCGGCGTTCGCGAACCTGGCCGGGGTGAAGCTGTCTCTCATCAGCGCGGACCCGGTGGAGGCGCTGCCGCCCGGGCTGCGGGAGAAGGTGGCCGGGCACTACCGCGTGAAGGACGTGGGGGACGGCTCGCAGCTGGCGAAGGCGGCGAAGGCCCTGGCCGCCTCGCTCGGCCCCATTGACCGGCTCACCGGCGTGCTCGAGCAGCTGCAGCTGCCCATGTCCCACGCCCGCGAGGTAGCGGACATCCCCGGCATGCGGCCGGCCATTGCCCGGCGCTTCCGGGACAAGGACCGCATGAAGCAGGTGCTGCGCGCGGCCGGGGTGCCGGTGGCGAAGAGCTCGCTCGTCTACTCGCAGGCGGCGCTCGAGGCCTTCGTGGACGCGGTGGGCTACCCCGTCATCGTGAAGCCCCAGGCGGGGCTGGGGGCCCGCTCCACGCAGAGGATTGAGAGCCCGGCGGACCTGCGTGCGCTCGCCCGTGTGGGCATGGTTCCCACCGCGGACAGCCCGCTGCAGGCCGAGCAGTTCGTCCGCGCGCGCGAGCACACCTGCGAGACCGTCAGCATCCACGGCAAGGCGGTGTGGCGCTCCGGCACGCGCTACTTCCCCACGCCGCTCGAGGTGCTGGAGCAGCCCTGGCAGCAGTACTGCGTGATGCTGCCGCGCGAGGTGGAGGCGCCGTGGACGGACTTCGCCCCCGTGAACGAGGCGGCGCTCACCGCGCTGTTCGGCCCCCACCCGCAGGTGTCCGGCACGGCGCTCACCCACATGGAGTGGTTCCTGCGCGAGGACGGCTCCATGCTGGTGAACGAGGTGGGGGCGCGTCCGCCGGGCGTCCAAATCATGCCGCTCATGGGCCTGGTCCATGACATGGACTTCATCTCCGCGTGGGCGGAGCTCATTGCCTTCGACCGCTTCACGCCCCGCCCGCGCGTGGCAGCCGCGGGCGCCGCGTTCTTCCGTGGGCAGGGGCCGGGCAAGCGCGTGGTGGCCGTGCACGGGCTGGAGAGGGCGGTGGAGCAGGCCGGCCCGGCGCTCGTGCTGCTCAAGGCGCCCCGGGTGGGTGAGGCCCGTGCCGCAGGCTACGAGGGCGAGGGCTACGCGCTGGTGAAGCACCCCACCACGGACGGGGTGAAGCGGGCGCTGCTCGGGCTCGTGGAGAACGTCCGCGTGCGGTACGGCGGGTAGGGACGGCGTCAGCCCCGGAAGGGGTTCATCACCTGGACGCCGGTGCGCTGCAGGTCGCGGACGTTGCGCGACACGAGCGTCAGGTCGTGGACGAGCGCCGTGGCGGCAAGCAGTCCGTCCACCGCGGGGAGCGGATCCGGGACGTTCAGCATGCCCCAGCGCTCGGTAATGGCGGCGTCCACGTCCAAGACCCGGTCCGAGAATCCCTCCTGGAAACGCGCAAACCACTGCTCGAGCGCCGCCGCGGCCACCTTGTCCCGCCTGCGCAGCAGCGCAAGGCCGCGCCGGAGTTCGCCGAGCACCAGCACGCTCGTGAAGAGCGGCTCCTCATCGACCGAGTCCATCCACTCCCGGACGCCCGCGTCCGCGCGGGGGCCCTTCCGGAGCTCGGAGATGACATTCGTGTCCAGAAGGTAGCTCACCCCTCCACCTCCCGTGGGAGGTCTCGCGGGGCCTCGAAGTCCGAGTCCCTCCCGACGGAAGGCATGCTGAGGAGGAAGCGCTTGAAGTTCCGCTGCCCGGATTACGGGCCCAGCGCCTCCTCCAGGATGGCGCGGTGTTCCGCCTCGGCAGACCTCCCGCGCTCAGCGGCCCGGCGCTTGAGCGCCTCGACGATGCCGGGCTTCAGGTTGCGGATGATCAGCTGGCCCATGGCTATCATCAACATCAACATCAACATCAACGGCCCGGGGCCGGGCCAACCCGGTCCGTCGCGAGGCTTCAGCGGCCGGCGAGCGCCGCGCGCGCCGTGGTCACCATGGGCGCGGCCAGCTTTGCCGCGGCCGCCTGGCTGATGGGGGACTCTCCGAAGGGGACGAACGGCTCGGCGAGCAGCCCGCGGCTGAGCTCCACGCACAGCACCCGGTCCGGCCACGCCTTCGCGTAGGCCATGCCCATGGTGACCGGGTGCAGGTGGTACGTGGCGTTCTCCTGCGCCGGGATGCCGGCAGCATGAAAGTTCGCCTTCAGAGACGCCACCAGCGCGGGGGCGCAGCGGAAGCTGCCGTCCTCCGTGGCGGAGATGAGGTCCACCACCGGCCGCTCGGGCCACTTCGCGTACACCGCCGGCACGTAGGCGGCGTGCAGCGCCTCCACGATGTTCTCGTCCGTGGCGCCAATGGCCACGCTGCGGGGCGCGTACGAGTGCAGCTGCAGCGCAAGTCCGTTCAACTCTCCGCAGACGAGCGCGTACGCCTTCTCTACCACCCCGTGGTAGCGGGCGTGCAGGTCCTCCAGCAGCGCGCGGTCGGCAGGATCCTTCACGTAGCCGGGGATGCCCGGGGTGAGCCCCGCCTTCAGCTTGCCGTCTGCCGCCCGGTCGATGACGCGGTTGGTGTCAATGAACGTGCGCGGCAGCAGGCACCGGGCCACCACCACGCCGAAGCCGTCCGGGCAGAGAGAGCGTGCCACGTGCTCCGCCGCCTCGGGCGCCCCGATGTCCGTGTTCACGTAGAAGAAGTGGATGAGCTCGTCCGGGAGCTTCCCCTTCAGCTGCGCTTCCACGCGCCGGTAGTCCGCGGTGCGGGTGGCCCCGTGCGGAATCTCAACCAGCAGCCACCCGCGCGGGGCACCTGCCGGGTGGTGGACGGTGACGTCGACGACCCCCTCGAGCGACTGCAGCGTGTCCGGTGTCATGCGTACTCGATGCGGATGGTCTCGATGACGGTCTTCACGGCGGCGGCCACCACGCCTGTGTCCGGGTGGCGGAGGATGACGTAGCCCTCGCCCTCGTAGTGGTCCGACTTCGGCTGGCCCACCTTTGGGAGGCGGGACTTCACCGCCAGGTGGCCCACCTTCCGGTTGGCCTCCGCTACGCCGCTGATGCGCTGCACGCGCCCGTGGCCCATTCCGCGCAGGTAGGCGCACCCCACCGCGTACTTGCGCGGGTACGGCCCGTCGAAGGCGTTGTCCGCCACCGCGCGCGCCCACGCCTTGTACATGTCCGCGTCGTGGCCGAAGCCCATCATCTCCACGAAGTTGGCCCCCGGCGGGCGCGCGGCAATTTCACCGATGGCCAGGGAGCCGTCGTCCCGGCGAAACCACTCCATGTGGGTGAAGGCGCCGGCCTTCAGCCCCAGCGCGCGGATGGCCTTGCGCCCCATTTCCCGCGCGTCCTCCAGGTCCGGCCCCATGACGCGCGGCTGGATGACGGCCCACTGGATCCATGGGTTCTCCGTCACCTCCAGCGGCCCGGGCAGGTAGCGCGAGACGTTCTCGAAGCGCACCTTGCCGTCGACCACCAGCGTGTCGAAGCAGTACTCCCTCCCGCGGAGGAACTCCTCGGCGAGCGTGGGGTTGTCCGGCCGCACCTGCACCGCCTGCAGCGCCCCCTTGAGCTGCTCGAGGTTGTCGATGCGCCAGGTGGCCTTGCAGCCGGCGCCCGCGGGCGGCTTGAGCACCACCGGGAAGCCCACCTGCTTGACGAAGTTGAGCGCGTCCTTCTCCGAGGTGATGAGCTTGTGCCGCGCGCACGGCAGGCCGGCGGTGCGCAGGGCGTCCTTCATGCGCGCCTTGTCGCGGAAGAGGTCCGCGGTGCGCGGGTCCGTGCCGGGGATGCCGAAGTGGCGGCGCGCCTCGGCCAGCGGCACCTGCAGGGGCTCCAGCACGCCGACGATGGTGTGGATGCCCCCGTAGCGGCGGCGGGCCTCGTCGCCCGCGGCCACCAGCTGCGCCACGTCGAACGCGTCCTTCACGTGGATGAAGTCCGCGAAGGGCTGCGCGCCGGCGCCGGTGGGGCGCTTCTGCACTACGCCGACCAAGCGTACCCCCTTCAGCTCAGAGTAGGCGCGCGCGAAGCGCAGGGAGGCCTCTGCCGGGTAGGGAACGACGAAGAGGATGGTTCTCATGGCTGAGGTGTCCCCCTATCACGTCTGGCCGCTATGCTGCTTGGCCATGAACGTCGTCTTCCTGGCCCCGAGCTACCCCGCAGAGATGCAGCAGTACACCCGTGGACTCGCCGAGGTCGGCGTGAACGTTTTCGGCGTGGGTGACTCGCCGCGCGCCGGGTTGCCCAAGAGCCTGAAGCCGCACCTGGCGGACTACCTGCAGGTGCCGCGCATCATGGACGAGGCGGACGTGCTCGAGCGCGTGCACGCCTGGCTGTGCGGCCGGACCGTGGACCGGGTGCTGTGCAACTGGGAGCCGCTGGTGCTGCTGGCCGCCCGGATGCGCGAGCGCTTCGGCGTGCCGGGGATGACGCACGACCAGGTGCTCGGCTTCCGGGACAAGATGCTCATGAAGGAGCGGGTGAAACGCGCCGGGCTGCGCGTGCCGCACGCCTTCCGGGTGCGGAGCGAGAAGGAGATCCGGGACGCGGCGGAGAAGGTGGGCTACCCGCTCATCCTGAAGCCCATTGCCGGGGCGGGCAGCGCGGACACCTACAAGGTGCGCTCGCGGCAGGAACTGGAGGCGGTGCTGCCGAAGATGCGGCACGTGCAGGAGGCCTCCTGCGAGGAGTTCATCGAGGGGGAGGAGTTCACCTACGACACCATCTGCGTGGGCGGCGAGCCGCTCTACGAGAACGTGGCGCAGTACCTGCCCAAGCCCATCATCGCCCGGTCCGAGCAGTGGATTTCGCCGGTCATCATCACGGTGCGGGACCTAAACCAGCCGCGCATCCGCGCCGGCATGAATCTGGGGCGCGGCGTGCTGAAGGCGCTGGAGATGGGGGACGGCTTCACGCACATGGAGTGGTACCTGACGCCGAAGGGGGAGGTCGTCTTCGGAGAAATCGGCTGCCGTCCGGGCGGGGCGCACCTGGTGGACCAGATGAACTGGACCTCGGACGTGGACCTCTTCCGCGAGTGGGCGCGGGTGGTGTGCTGGCACAGCTTCAAGGCGAATGGGCCGCGCAAATACAACGCCGGCATCGTCTTCAAGCGGGCGTTGGGGGAGGGGCGCATCACCTCCATCACCGGCCTGGGTGACTACATGCGCCGCTATGGGGACTGGGTGGTGGCGGAGGAGTTGCTCCGCCCCGGGCAGTCGCGCCGCAACTGGAAGCAGACGCTGGTGTCCGACGGCTTCATCGCCGTGCGCCACCCGGACTGGGACGAGGCGTACAAGATGTCCTTTGCCGCGGCCACGGACGTGACGCTGTACGCGGGGGGATAGCCCCCGGACGCTCATGCGTGGACGGCTCCCCTCAGCGGGATGAAGGCTCTGGGTTGGAGCGTTCTTCGTTCAGCTGACGCTCGAGCATTCCATAGAGGCTGTCCCTGACGCGGGCCGGGGAAATCCTGGATGCCTTGTGGGCGGTCTCCAGTCCCTCACTCGTTGCGCAAACGCGTGTGTGCAACATCGTTCTGGTGCGAACGGTTTGAACGACCGTGCCCGTGCGCGCAAGGATTTCCGCTTCAGCAAGGTAGGGGCTTTTGTCCGGGTCCTGTCTTGAGCCGGCCTGTCTGGCCAACGCCTCGCGGGCCTGCTGAACAGCAGATGCCTCGGTTGCCTTGGGCGCGTCCTCGAGCTCGAGGGATCCCACACTGCACAGCGGACCGGGGTTGCTGACCCATTCCGGGTATTCCTCACCGGCGGGCGAAGTCGAATCAGGAGATTGTGGCGTGGAGCGCTTCATCTTCAGGCGGACCACGTTCTCCTCGAGGCGTACCACCAGCGGCGCCCAGGCCTCGGCTACGCGCTTCCTGGTGGGCTCAGGCAGTCCCTGGATGGGTTTGAGCGTCTTCAACACCCGTTCCGGATCCGCGCACCACAGCAGCATCTTGCCCGGACCTACCTGCGCCTCCAGCTCGTACTGACCGGCACTGCTGGCCGCGGAATACAGAGAATGCAGGGAGGGGGCCACGACGACACGGGAGGCGCCGCCCGCCGCGGGCTGAAGGGCTCGGACCACCCAGCGGGTCGCCTCCGAACCCAGTCCCCGTGTCAAAAGGCGGCGGTCCTCCTCCGTTTGAGTGGGGCTGTTGAGGGGGGGGGCCCTGGCGCAGAGTGGGAGTTCTTCGCCCACCCACGCCGGGCGCGAGAACTCCTCCGCCCCGGCCTGCGAGGCGAACCCGACCCTCCAGACCGCGGCGAGAGCGCGCATGCTACTGCAGACAAACTTTCACGCGTCTGGGCGGCAAGTCGCCTTTCCTCCTGCAACCGGGGACCGGCTAGGTGCCAGGCGTCTGCTGGTGCAGGTGCAGCTCCAGCAGCTCCCCTGCAATGCGGAGGAAGTTCTCCTCCGTGAGCACGCCCACGAGCTCCCCGTTGTCCACCACGGGCAGGCAGCCCACCTTGTGGCGGCGCATGAGCGCAATGGCGTCCAGGCTGGTGGTGCGCGGGGTGACGGACAGCACCTCCCGCTTCATGAGCTCCCCCACCGTGGTGTCCCGCCCCTCGCCGCGCTCCTTGACGAAGCGCAGAACGGCGCGCTGCGAGACGATGCCCAGGAGCTTGTGCGCCCGGTCCTCCACGAGGACGTAGCGGATCTTGTCCCAGTTCATCAGGTTGAGGACCAGCTCCACCGAGTCCTCCTCGTGCACGGTGACCAGGTCCGTGGTCATCACCTGCTCCACGTGCATGTACGGGTGGCGCGCGGAGGAGGGGGCCTCGTCCAGCCGCGCCGGGGCCCACTCGGAGACCGGCTCGTGCGTGGCCTGCCGCGCCAGGGTGGCGGCCACCAACGCCTGTTGCTTGTCCCCGGCGGTGGCCTGCCCCTTCATGCTGTGCAGGGACTGCAGCAGCCACCGCGCCCCGGTGCGGCCGGTGCGGACGCGCTTCTCCAGGATGCCCAGGTACCGCTGGATGTCCTGCTCGAGGATGCCGTGGCGGCGCAGCCCGGCCTCGGCAACCGGCAGCAGCCGGTCCAGCACCAGCCGGGGGGCGGAGATGTCCTCGCCGTCCAGCCAGTGGAAGCTGGCCCCCAGCCCCTCGCGCGCCGCGGCGAAGAAGTTGCCCTGCGCGTGGTCGAAGTCCAGGTGGCGGGTGATGTCCTCGTGCGTCTGGGCGAACTCCACCATGAGCCCGCACCAGAAGGCGGCGTTGGCAACCTGGTCCGCCACCGTGGGGCCCGCGGGCATCACCCGGTTCTCGATACGCAGGTGCGGCTTGCCGTCAATGATGCCGTAGCAGGCGCGGTTCCACCGGTAGACGGTCCCGTTGTGCAGCCGCAGCGCCTTGAGCTGCGGGACCTCGCC